>CAYXVC010000026.1:13885-22407 GCA_964468225.1 uncultured Gammaproteobacteria bacterium | reverse complement strand
GCTGCCATAATATTTGAATGACCTGCCATTGCAGAGACCAACATTAACAATGTTGATTCGGGCAGATGAAAATTGGTCAACAAGGCATCAACATTTTTAAATTCATAACCTGGATGGATAAATATATTGGTATCACCTTGAAAAGGCTCGATCTGGCCACTCTGTGAAGCACTTTCTAGACAACGTACCGCCGTTGTCCCTACGGCAACAATACGTCCACCCTGTTTGCGCGTTTCACGCACCCGATGACACACATCTTCTGATACTTCGATATATTCCGCATGCATGTGATGATCGTTAATATCATCGACACGCACAGGCTGAAATGTGCCTGCCCCCACATGCAATGTGACAAATGCTTTTTGAATACCCAACGCCTGTAAAATAGCTAACATTTTTTCATCGAAATGCAAGCCAGCTGTGGGTGCCGCCACCGCACCCGATTTTTGCGCATAAACTGTTTGATAGCGTGATTCATCAGACACATCATCGTCACGTTTAATATAAGGCGGCAAAGGCAAATGGCCGTATTGCTCCAAAGCATTTAGTACCGACTCATTCAGAAAGCGTAATTCAAACAGATCACCGTGCCGGTCACTCACCTTCACATCAATCTGTTCCGCCAATAACAGGTGCGTTCCTGACTTAGGCGATTTACTGGCACGAACATGAGCCAAAACCCGATGTTCATCCAATACCCGTTCCACCAACACTTCTACTTGACCGCCTGTCGATTTTTGACCAAACAGACGAGCACGTAATACACGCGTATCGTTAAATACCAGCAAATCACCTTCATTTAAAAAGGTGGGAAAATCCTTAAACATCTGATCTTTGATACTGCCAGAATCACCATTCAGACAGAGCAAACGGCTTGCGCTGCGCTCTTTTAATGGAAATTGAGCAATCAACTCATCGGGCAAATCGTAATAAAAATCGCTACGACGCATTATTCAACAGCTCTTATGGCCTGAATTCAGGTGATTTTAATTAACGAACTGGTGGCCACTGTCTGGCTGTATGCACCAGTGCCAACACCCACACCACTTCCCGCTCAATCTCATACACCAGGCGATAACTTGCATGAGGTATCAGCTCGCGAGTACCAGCGATTTTCCCCGGTTTTCCCAGCCTGGGATGTTTGGACAAACTAGCCGCAGCATCGCTGAACAGCTCATCCATCCGTACAGCCGCACTCGGGTTGTCGGCTACTATATAATCCCATAAGTCAATACGATCCTGCCGCGCCTCTGGCGTCCAGGCAACCTTCACATCTGGTTCGTCGCACGGGCACGCCGTGCGGCAAACTCGATTTCAACCTCATCGTTTGAGCGGCCTTGATCGGCTCGCATTGATGTCCGACCGGCCTCTACCTTGCAGCGCAGGAACTCATCATATCCTCGTGCTTCGCGTTGACGCTGGACAAACTCACGCATCAACTCACGAAGTACCTGAGACGCTGGTCGGTGGACAGCCTCAGCCTCGGCCATGAATTCGGTACGCAATTCAGACTCCAGCTTCACGGTGAACACGGCTTCTTTTGACATGATTACATCTCTTTTGTATAAGTCATGAAGTAGTATATACATTTTCATGCATAACAAAACAGATCAAACAATATTCTCAATCTTTATTTTCATAAAAGATATAACTTGTCGAATAATCACTGAATTCAAAATAAACTTTCTTTTCACCAGCATCTTTTATGTAATTCTGATTTTTATCCCAGACACCATAACCATAACGGTAAGGCCTCGAATCGCTACCGCTGGTGCTGATCGCTGTTGTTATCTTGTCAATTTCAATAAAACGATTCACAAGTTTATTACCCGCATAAATATCCAGCACACCATCCGTGCCGGTGTAATTTTGAACCGCACGACTGACCTTGTTTTGCATCTCCTGCGTACAGCCAGATACAACAAAAACCAACAAAGCCACGGCTCCGGATTGTATTATATTTTTTATCATGCTTTCCCCCTTATCAAGATACATTTTAATTCAGTAACAACTTTTCTCGTTCCCAAGCATTACACCTTCTGGAGAGATAGCTCTAACACAGCTTCTCCCATCTTCTTTTGCAGCATAACAAGCCTCGTCCGCCAAACTCAATGAATAAGAGTCATTTTTACTGACTTCAGCCACCCCGATGCTCACTCCAATATTAAATATTTTCCCTTCCCAAATAAAATTAAGCGCTTTCACTGTATCAATAATTTTATGTGACAAGTGTATTGCCTTATCCATTGGGCAATACATCAGTAATACAGCAAACTCATCGCCACCCAATCGAGAAAAAACATCCCCCGAACGCAATACTTTATTAATTTCTTCCACAACCCGTTTTAACAACGCATCGCCTGCTGCATGCCCTCCCTGGTCATTCACCACTTTGAATTTATCAAGATCCATACAGAGCAACGTATGATTCTTTTTATCCATCTGCACCGCCACTAATGCATCAACAATACGATTACCAAATTCACGCCGATTAAGCAGCCCCGTCAAAGGGTCATGTGCTGCAGCCCATTCAAGCTCACGCGTAATGCGCCTGCGATGGGTGACATCTTCAAATACGATCACAACTCCAGTCACGTGATCATTGCGGCCTTTGATGGGAGCCGCTTCATACTCAACATCAATTTGCTTTTGACTGAATGTGATGATTGATGTATTTCCCCTTTTAAAGAGATAAGGTTCGCCATCATTCAGGCAACGCTGCACACCATTTTCAACAAGGGTTCGTGTTCCTGAATATACTAACTTGAAAACCTCTTCAATTGGTCGTCCCACAATCTCGCTTTTTTTACATTCCAGTAATCGTTCTGCAGCTGGATTAATAAACTCAACCACTCCTTTATCATCTGTGACAAAGACACCATCATGAATGGATGCAAGCATCGTTTTTGAACGTGCTTTTTCCTGGAATAATAGAGCGGTATTTCGGCTTAAAACCAGTAGTGAGTAAACAAAAAGCACGACGAATATAACCATCGACAATATAATGATATTGTGGTTTTTTAACGAATCACCCACTAACTCTTCATAATACTCCGTCAAACCCATCAAGAATACGTATATATATTGCCCCATCAAAGAGATAGAACTCTCTGAAACAACCATATTGGCATCTATAAATTTCAATATCACCCCAGAATGCAGAAACAGCATCAGAGTCATAGTAATTATACCAATAATTATAGGCCATATTAAAAATCGCATTAACAATCCATCCTTTGATCACTCATATTTACATATTGTGAAAAGTTACAACGCAGTTATTGGCAAAATAGTGCATGTCAAAATTCATGGTTTATGACGTTATTGAGTATATCCTCACCGGTGTAACGTTTACGCACGAGACCCTTCCTGATTTCAATCACACGCACACAGTTACGCCCACTATTCTTAGCCATATAACAAGCATCATCCGCCAGATTCATCACCGCAGAATCACTTTTGCTATATTGATCAATAGCAGTCACACCAATACTGATCCCGATGTTAAATACCTCTCCTTCCCATTCAAAACCAAGCTCTCTGACGACTTTGATGATTTTATTTGCAACCTGCACTGAATTCATTAATGGGCAATACGTCAACAGCACAGCAAACTCATCACCGCCTAAACGAGCAAAGGTATCGCTAGAGCGTAAAATACTGCGAATGCCTTTCACAGCCTGAATCAATAAAGCATCACCTGCTGCATGTCCACCACTATCATTCACAGTTTTAAATTTATCCAGATCCATAAAAAGCAGCGCATGATTTTGTTTGTCCAGCTGCGCAGTAATCAATGCTTCAACAATGCGGTTTCCAAATTCACGGCGATTCACCAAACCTGTCAGGGGGTCATGTGTCGCCGCCCATTCCAGTTCACGCGCCATACGCCGACTTTGAGTCACATCTTCAAACACTAATACTGAACCGGAAATTTTTTTATTTTGGTCTCGTATTGCTGCAACAGAGTGCTTAATAGCTAAAGGTTCATTTTTGGGTGTAATCAATACAGCATGATGATTCTGTGGTTTCATTTCATCTTCATTCAGACAGCTTCGAACACAGTTTTCTACAGGCTCATGCGTTTTTTCATCCACCAAATTAAAGACCGTTTCGATTGTCTGCCCCACAGCTATATCTCTTTTGGATTGGGTCAATTTCTCTGCGGCTGGATTAATAAACTCCACTACGCCGTTTTCATTTGTCACGATGACACCGTCATGAATAGAGGAGAGTGCGGTTTTTGATCGCGCTTTCTCTCTGAATAACACCATTGCATTACGGCTCATAGTGACCATGAAATAAATAAACAACAAAACAAAACAGACGGATGTTAATAACATGGCAACTTGATATTTTTTTCTGCCTTTCACCAATGGTTCATTATATTTTTGGTATTCAACCAAAATCTCTTCAATAAAGTACTCAATGGGAATCACATTACTGGCAGAAGTCACAATATTAATTTCAGCAGAACTATTCAGCACTATTTTGGCATGCGATAAAAACAGTTGAAGATGAGCCGCATCGGGATCATTTTGAATCAAAATGGCCGCTTCTTTTATTGAGGATCGAGCATCACTTAATATTTCCAGCGCTCCATCTTGCTGCGTTACTATTCCTGTTGTTGTGACATAAAGCAGCACCTTTCGAAAAACCTCAATCATTTTGTTTTTAATCTTATCCGGAGCATGATCAGTATCCAGCATTTTTGAAATCAAATAAAAATAAGCCAATGAACTTTTCAAAAAAGCATGCTTGAATTTAAACCGCTCAATCATATCTGCACGTTTTTCAACCGCATGGAGAAAAGCCTCGGATTTTTCTGAAAACTGCAAGTTGTCCGGTTTTAAAATATCACTTTTTTGATCGACTAATATCTGTGCATCATCAAGTAAACGCGCAATAGCAGACGACAAACCATCATAATGATGATTGATGCCTGAGCGCACTTTAAAAAAGTGCTCATACATTTCAGAGTTGTGCTGTTTTACTTTCCAGACAAAGGTAATCGCCTCGTTATACTTTGACTCTTGATACGCTTGTGCTTTCATACCAAAATAGATCCACAACACAATCAGGCTGGCAAACACAATGGCCAAAGGAAGCATAAAACGACGCACTACCAGGCACCTTCCAGATTTTCACCCGTGAGCGTATGTAAAAATTTTACAATCAGCTTTTTGTCGCCGGATGGAATACTATCCCTGCCCGTCATTAAAGTATTCATCAGTTCAACCGCCTCCTCCAGAGTTTTGGCTGAGCCATCATGAAAATAGGGGGCTGTTAATACTATATTTCTAAGCCCGGGCACTCTGAATACATATTTATCGAGCTTTCTCTTTGTTTTATTAAAACGCCCTAAAGCTTCTATCCCATTCGAGTGTTCATCCATTTTGTTAAATATATTTAATGAGGCCACCATATTGCCGCCCAGCAATACCCCTTGATGGCATGACACACAACCGTACTCTTTAAAAATTTTATAGCCCTCTTTTTCTTCAGAAGTAATGGCACCCGAATCACCCCGTAAAAACTGATCAAACCTGGAATTGGGTGTCAGCAATGAGCACATAAATTCTGACAGTGCGTCTTTAATATTCTCTGGCTGAATGCCTTCAGAATATAGCCTTTCAAAATTTTCACGGTACCCAGGGTCGACTTCAAGATACTGAACAATATCAATCCAGTTTGAAGCCAAACCTTTTTTACTTTTTATTATGTTTTCAGCCACATCACCCAGGCTACTTCTATAACCATGCCAGCCAAACAATTGAGACAAACCCACATTAAAAATTGTGGGTGTATTGGTTGAACGGTGCTTGCCATCAATTGAAGCAGAGAGCTTTTGCTGATCCGTGCCACCCAAATGCGACTTGTGGCAAGTAGAACATGACATTGAACCATCGCCCGACAGTTGTTTATCAATAAACAAACGTCGCCCCAATTCAACTTTTTCAGCATCCACATTAGCTGTTTCAGGAATCGGTAAAATGGGCTCACGGATGGGAATAATTTCTGACGAATAGGCAACCCATGGCTGACAATCAGCCCAGGATAAAACAGGCGCAAACCCTAATACCATAATCATCCATTTAAAAGTCTCAGCTTTGATTAGCAACACTCAACAAATCCATCCCTTAGTTTAATTAATTACACAAAAGGATTATCGTCTTACAAAATCAAAAGCTTGAGTCACTCGACTGACCTTTCTTGTTGCATATGCAACTTGCACTTTGGTAACGAATAATGTGCGCGAATTTAGCCATGTAAAAGGTTTGGATGAAGATTGGGGTATTGACTAAATATAACAGTGGGCTTCGTAAAAAAGCCGCTAGAAATTTTTTCAAGCGCCTTTTCACCTTATCAGAAGCTCTAAAAACGATTAAAACTGCTCTTTATTCATCGCCATTGTACGTGCAACCTGCTTGCTAATCACACCAGAACTCACCAATTCCGATAAAGACTGATCCAGTGTTTTCATTCCCACAGCTTGACCTGTTTGGATGGCCGAATACATTTGCGGTACTTTGGCTTCACGAATCAAGTTACGTATCGCAGCCGTGGCAATCATAATTTCATGTGCTGCAACACGCCCTCCGCCGGTCTTTTTCAACAGTGTCTGACTGATGACGGCTCGCAAGGATTCAGAGAGCATGGAGCGCACCATATCTTTTTCAGCCGCTGGAAATACATCAATAATCCGGTCTATTGTTTTGGCTGCCGAACTGGTATGCAGTGTTCCAAAAACCAGATGCCCCGTTTCAGCGGCAGTCAATGCCAAACCGATCGTTTCAGGATCTCGCATCTCACCCACCAAAATAATATCAGGATCTTCACGCAAGGCTGACCTTAGTGCCTCACTAAAGCCTTTGGTATCACGATGCACTTCACGTTGATTGATCAGACACTTTTTAGACTGATGAACAAATTCTATTGGATCTTCAATCGTCAATATATGGCCGTAATCTTTTTTATTCAGGTAATCGACCATCGCTGCCAATGTTGTCGATTTACCCGAACCTGTCGGCCCTGTCACTAATACCAGACCACGCACATTATCTGCGATTGATTTGAATATATCGGGGCAATTTAAATCTTCCAGTGACAAAATTTCTGAGGGAATGGTACGAAAAACACCCGCCGCTCCCCGATCATGATTGAATACATTGACACGAAAACGTGCAAGCCCCGGCACTTCAAATGAGAAGTCTGTTTCCAGATGCTCTTCAAACAGCTTTCTCTGCTGGTCGTTCATGATGTCATAGAGCAAACCCTGCACTGTTTTATTATCCAGTGCTGGCACATTCACCCGCCTGACATCACCATCAACACGAATCATAGGCGGCAAGCCTGCCGATAAATGCAAATCAGAGGCTCCATTTTTGAAGCTGAATGCGAGTAATTCAGTGATACTTAAACTTTCCAAAGCAATATCCTTTTAAAGTACGAACAGGTTTTGATCCTTCAACCTTTTAACGGCATTCTCTGATTTGCTATTTAATCGGCGATAAAATAATTTCTGTTTCAGGCTGTTCTGCGCTATCAACCGTTGCACTGTTGCGCTCTATCCATAACTTTTGATTCTTATCCAGCCACTCTTGTTCTGTTTTAGGCAAGGGGCCGCGTGCCAGTGTTGTCTCCCATTCCCAAAGTGCGGAGCGTGCACGACGCACATAAGGGTCATCTGGCACGGCCAGATGAATGTAACTGCGCATTGCTCCCATTGCAGCTGGAAGGTCATCAAGCTTTTCATAGGCCACAGCCAGCCCCCAATAAGCATTGCTTTGATAACCATTCAAATCAATTGCTGACTGAAAATAGTCTCTGGCAATTTCATAACGCTCCATTCCCAACAAGGTGTAGCCCATATTGGCATGAGCTTCGGGCATATCGGGAGCTAACTCCAGTACTCGGTGCAGTGTTTTAAGTGCATCATCATACTGTCTGGCATTGAGCTGTTCTGCGGCCTTTTCAAACTGTTTTTGCAACTCATTTTCAGATCTGTCTGCATTGATTCCTGCATCAGGCTTTTCGATAGACATGCTCTTCGGCTTTACAACGTCTTTGTTAGTAAAAACCGAGATAATAAAAGCCAGAAAGATAAAGCCAATTGCTAATATCAGGGCTATTTTTCTGAAAGACATGAAACTAGATCACCCCTTTATGCGCAGCGATGCTGTAAAACGGAGTTCCAAAATAGGTGAAAAATGCAAATACAAAAATCAGCACGACCGCTGTAGCGGTGACATTCATAGAAAGATTCCATGTTAAACGTACATGAATCGCTAATCCTAATGCTAACCAGTTAATGAATGATAACGTTTCCAGCGTATCCCACGCCCAATAACGCCCCCACGCATCTTGCGCCCACACTGCACCGGCAATCAACATCAAACTATCAAACGCCATTGCCAGAATCATAAAACGCCATGCGTAACGATCCAGAACTTCGTTCGATGGCAATGGCTGTAGCCGTGCTTTTAACGCGGAAATATTTCGAAGTAAAATGATTCCTGCCA
>CAYXVC010000026.1:0-13785 GCA_964468225.1 uncultured Gammaproteobacteria bacterium | reverse complement strand
AACTCAAACAAGTTCACAAAAGGGCCGTGGCCTAAATGCAGCCAACGTACTGCCATTGCAATCACAAGCAATACAACACCGGCTGTAATGGCACCAAGAATGACTTTTTCATCACGCTGCTTAGCAACGGTTTGTGACTGAAAAACCACAGAGTAAATGGCCATGAATGTCGCTATTGCATAAGCCGCCAGCCCTGCCCATAACCACGGAAGTTCGCCTGCATACCCAATCATATTAATTTTTATTAACCTTTTGCCAAAAATGAAACAGTAACCCTATTACTCCAATCACTGATGTAAAAAATAGCCAATGCAGTGTTGGATCATAAAATACTTTATAACCCATCCAGCTGGTCATATATTCATAGCGCAACTGCCCATCAGGCAGCTGCGCCGTTTCTCCCGGTTGCAACTCTATACGATGCTCTCCGCTATTTACTACCAATATACCTGTTGCTTTTTTAGCATCCAAAACCCAATCACTATTTGCATCAATCCCGGTATCCAGCCGCAACCAAAACTTGATTTCTTGCGCGCCGGGGGGTTCCCAGCGATTGGCCTGTCGATAATCATAAAGTGGATAAGGTGGCATGTGTACCGTGCCTGTGACTTTTTCACCTTGACTGGGAATCCAGGTCATGATGGGTGCAAAACCTTTATGGAAACTCGTATAGAAACGATACCCTTGTATCACTAGCGGAACAGCATCACCAAATATTATTGACTTTCCTTTGCCATCATCCGTCGGCAATATAACTTCGCTACGTGTTGGCCCGCGAGCGATGCCAGGAGAGTAGCTGACCGTATAATCACTTTGTATAAATTGAATATTGTCCAATATATTATTGGTATGCAGAGGCCCTTGTCGGATATTTATTAAATCTTTAGAGTCAAATGCTGCACCATTGAGCATTTCAACATGCGCATCAAAATGGGTCAGACGACCAATGGCTGCAAGAATCACCACGCCTAATAAACCTGCATGAAATACCAGCAATCCATAGCGACGATAAATTCGAGGATTGCTGACCATGGCGCAAACCAGATTCAGCGCCAGAAAAGCCATGGGAACCACCAATACCCATACCGGCATATCGACAGGATTGCCGTAACTAAGAATTGCACCCCCACCAAGCAGCAGCATTCCCACCAACGTCAGGCGGGAAGAGGCCAACACCTTAATCATGGAATTGCGTTGCATCCCTCACTATTGGGGTCAGATACTTGATTGGGGCTGCCTTTTTGTCCCGTCATCCAATCCAGTCCAGACGAGCCATTGCCTGGCAAACCCATTGAACCACAGTTTTCAGGAAGCCATTCACCGCTTCGTGCAAAATTTCTGACTTTCAATACACTGCCGTTGTAATAAGGCCCTTGGTAATAGCGCTTTTCTTCATTATTGCGCACCTGGGTTCCGGCGGGCAAATCCGCCTCCGGGCCTACATCATTCAAATTTGCAAGAAATGTTTTATTCTTCCATCCATGCGGCACTGCAACATGGCATAGAGAACATCGAAAGTTAGTCACTCCGGTTAAAGCTTGCACATGCCCACTGTGTAAATTGTTAACTTGAAAAGCGAAATCGATACACTGTGAATCAGTAATGGAAGCTGTTCCAACCTGAAACCCGCTTTCCCCCGACATTTCTCCTACCGAAAGATCAATGAATTTTCCGTAATCATTGTAATCATGGCATTTAAAACAAAGTGCATTTGGAGTGCCTCCATTTGCACCATCGCCCCCCGTTCTGTCATTCCATGCACCTTTTAAAATAAAATTATTATTTGAGCCATGCGGCCCCCAGGCAAAACCATTCTCTCCACCCACTGGCTCAATTGAACCAGGTGGTGTATCGGAACCGTGACAATCGGTGCAGTACATATTTTGATTGCCTACGTTTTGATTAAAGGGAGGCAACCAATTATCTTTATCGGCTTTACGCACTTCAGGAGTCCGCCCGGTATCATTAACAACGGGGTGCCATGAGCGATGATTATTCTCTGCAAAATCGGGATGAGCTCCTGTAGGCGTTGGAGAGGTACCTTCTCCTTTATGGTTATCAGGAGACTGATACTCCATTGCCTGATCCGTATATTGTTCCATTGCATTGGTGCCGGGTGGTGTACCCCCACGATAACGTCCTCCTAACATCGGCGGCGTATCGTAGGCGTAGTTTGAATGGCATTTAAAGCAGAGCTGGTATTCACGTGTCAAATGCCCTGACCCAACATCTTCACTAGCCCCAACTCCGCCATCACCCCGTTTTTCATCATAACCCGTTGCAAGCGAACCGAATGCGGTATTGCCATATCTTGGTTCCACCCCGAATACACCACGCAATACGCCAGAAGCAATATTTGTGGGCGCAATGTGTGTGCCACCCTCATCAGGAATCGCACCATCATCATTAAATTTACGATTTTTCATCACACGGTGCGGATTATGGCAATCGGTGCATTCTGCATGGCGATTATTCAAATCACCATGACCTAATAGTTCGCGTGACTCCACAAAATCTTTACCCAGTTGCGATCCAGTCCCCGTACCAATAGAATGAACTTCCGTGCTTCCTGGTTGATCGGCGGTCGCAATCGGCATACGACGCAACATTGTTGTAAAGTCTGTTTTAACATCAGGGACTTGAAAACCTAAAGCCCCTTGCCCTTGCAATACGCCGCCATCTTTCGAATGGCACATATAACATGTCTCTTCAATAGCAGGATTTCCCCCTTGCTTGTATTTTGCACCATTAAGCGCAACTTGCTCCTGACCATCAGTGCCTTCACGCAATATGCGGCGAGAACCCTCAACGGCATGTGGATCATGACAATTCACACAAGCCCCTTGCCACACCGGCATGTTTTGTGGGAATTCTCGCAATTCTGCAGCTGAGCTTTCATACAGCTCATCTGCAACAAGAGGATTAGCATGCGCTGAATTCACCCAGCCAGCTTTATTATGGCAACCCAGACAGATAATATCTCCCTTCTCCTTAAAATCACCCTCCGTGGGTGGCACTTGTTGAAAGCGATTCACTCGCAAAAACTTGATACTGACTTCAGACGCGTCATCCGTGACATGTGGATCATGGCAGCTGATACACTCCATTTGACCATCTTCCAATGGTAATTTCGCATGATTCCCGGGGCTGCGTTCAGCCACTGATTCTCCCGGTTCATTGGGGGTGCGTAACTCGCCATCTCGCACACTCAATGCACTGTCGTATGTAAAAGAGATCGGATGATCATTCGAAAGATCGACACCGAGGCGGCGCGTAAATCCACTACTGCTACCCTGATCTCCACCACCAATCGTGCCATCGGACTCTGACCCGCTAAAAGAGACTGTCGGGTTTTCCTTGCGATTTAACACATTGACAGAACCCACAGCGATTGTGCCATCATGGCATGACAGGCAAAGTTTTGATTTTCCTTCCGGTTGACCTACATCAGTCGCATCCAGAGAACTGGAGTCATAAGGTATATAAGAGCTGGTTGACAGTGAACGATTCCACAGCGGTGCTTTAGGAAGGTCAGCTGCACCATGCGGCGTATGGCAGAATACACAGATTTGCGACTCACTGGTTGCTTTTATGTCCCGCTCTTCATTACCAGGCAATCCGGGGATCGTTGATGCCGAAAAATTATGTTTGGTATTACTGATATCTGAAACAATTTCAGCCTGGGACGAGACGCTATAAAAAATCATAACGAATAACAAAAACCCATTGATCGCCATTAAAACAAAAGGGTTCATCTTATTATAGAATGGAGCGTCACTTTCTTTATTCACTGATTTATACCCAATTTAGCTATCCACTGGTATTATAGTTCTACTGAGTTCATCCGGATCCAGATATTGAAAAATAGCTACACGACCATTAAACATATCTGCAATATAAACCCTGTTTTGCTGGTCCGTCCATACGCCTGCAGGCAAGTAAAACTGCCCTATGCCATGACCACTACCCCCAATAGGCAACAACAGATCACCCGCCTGATTATAAACCAGTAAATGGTCGTAATAGGACTCCATGACATAAATATGCCCTTTTGTGTCAACAGCCACCCCTTTGGGACGTGGAAGATCACCGACATACAAGCCGCGTTTACCAATAATTTTAAGTACTTCACCCTCCAGATCAAGCACTTTAATTCGCGCGTTGAATGTATCGCTGATATAGAGCTGATCTTTGAAAAGAGAAAGGTAGGTGGGCGTATTAAATGCATCACTTGCCTCCCCATGTTGCCCCCATGTTTCAAGCAATGAGCCATCAGAATTCAGCACTTTAATACTGTGTGCCCGCGCATCAGCCACATAAATTCGGCCTGTTTCAGCATGGCGCGCCAAGCCCACAGGGCGCTGCACAACATCATCGGCAAAAACTTCTTGTGGAAGACCATCACGATCCAGACGAACAATCAAGCCAAGTTCGGCATCTGTCACCAGAAAGCCGCCCAAACCATCTTCAATAATCGCCGAAGGGGCTTCAAAGCGACGATTTTCCTCCGCCATTTCCCAGATATTCAGCTTTCCGTCTGTTTTATCAAAAACATAAATGGCCTGACGACTGACGTCCGTGACCAGTATCCGCCCTTCACTATCGACTAATCCATTTTGAGGCCTTTGCAACACTTCAGGCTGATATTTTCGAGATGTTAATCCCACCAACCATTTGAAAGCTCTCACGGCAAAATTCTGCCTATCCTCACTTGCAGATTGAAAATTTTCTTCACCGATCAATTCACCCAGATAACGATAACGTGCGACCTCAGGTTCGGAAGGCCAGACTTGTGGTGTGACATGTTCATTCGGCTGAATAAAAGATAAAGTTGCAGGCGCTGTGGCACAACCAGCCATCAATAAAACATAGATAAACGCAGCAATATAAATAAGCCGTTTTCTAAAAAAATTCATTATTCAGCCAAAGGCTCCAACAACCCTTCAGGAACAACGCGTAACACCTGAATGCGCCTATTCAAGCTGTCGGTCACATACAAAAACCCTTCATTCAGCCACATATCAGTCACCTGGTTGAATTGGCTCGGACCACTGCCTGTTCCACCGAACGTAGAAATCAACTTGCCTTTTCTATAAATTTTTATTGTGTTATCAAACGCATCACTCACAAAGGCCTGATCATCTTCATCAATAACGATGGCCGTTGGAAATACCAATGTGTTTTTTTGAAAAGCATAGCGAAAACGACTGTCCAGATTGACAACTTGTGCACGAACGCCTATACGAGATGTCACAAAAATACCTTCGTTGCCTAAAGCGAATGCAGTCAATGATCTAAACTCCCCCTGTTTCTCACCACGCGCGCCAATCGCATCTAACAGATTTCCCTGGCGATCAAAAACCAGAACATAATCATAGGAGCCATCAGCAATCAGCACAAAACCTCGCGATTCATCTACTGTGACCCCAACGGGGCGCGACATATTCAAATAATCTTCAAATACCTGAATCAACCGACCCGATTGAGTAAAATGTAATACACGGCCTGCACTGGAGTCTGTAATATAGAAAGAAAGGTCATGTGCGACATAAATATCAGCAATTTCCTGTTTAATATATTTGCTGACACCCGGAATCAGTTGAAGCCGATCCAGATCGTTATCGTAGATATAAACGGCCTTATCCGCTTCATCAACGATATAAACATACTGGCCTCGCGCCGCCGCAGCCACAGGGTTCTTGAGCTGTTGTCGTGCAAGCCCTGTATATGCGTTGCCATGAGTGCCACCATCAATCGTTGCCCAGGCAATAAGAACCGACTCGTTCGCTAAAGAAGATAACTCTGCCCCTCCCTCATCATCCAGCAAGAAATCAGAAGATGAGTCTGTCAGTTTTTCAAGCACATTAGAACGTGATGGTATGGGGGCGGTTTCCGGCACGGCAGCAATAGCCCATGCAGGTGGAGGTTTAGGCTCGGACGCACACCCGGCCATCATGAGCAGGGCGGCTAATAAAGCACTAAAGCGCGACAATCGGTTGCCTAACGCAGCAATTTGGTTTTTCGAGGTTCGGAGTGACATCGCCCACAATTCATTGTTGGTGGAAAAGCAACCTTGCCGTGACAAACTCCACAGTACTTCCCTTGCATAATTGCAGACATTGTCACCGGATTTGCACCTTTTTCAGGAATAAATATTTTTGGGTGGCAGTTCGCACAAGTCAGCCACTGCGTATGCTGTTTATGCGGGTAGCGCACCAATGGCATCGACCCTGTTTTGCTAAAAATAATATCGAAATCCACGACGGTCATTTTTTCCTTACCCGAGCCATCCAATCCCATACGCGGATTAATCAGTCCTTTTTCAAAAGCTCCTACCCAATCAGTAATTCCAGCCGAATCTCGTGGAAATCCCTCCATCGCTTCAACGGGTGCCTGTAATTTTTTTACCGCGCCATTTGAAGGGTCGTGAATGCCATCTTTTTCCACAGAAACGATTTCAGCCTCCGTCTGAAAATGTGACCCACGCTCTGGCAGCACAGGCACCAACTTATCTTTTTCAGCAGCAATCGCACTTGCCCCTCCAAAAATAGCGATACCCGCTAAAAGAGCACTGGATACAAAATTTCTGATAGACGTTTGAATGTCACTTTTCATTTGTAATTTACTCTGGAATTTTTGATACAAACTATGTACCTACTCCGATCATCCGTAAAGCACGAATTAAGTTATCAGTGGCTGCCTGCAAAGCAAGTATGCCATTTTTATAGTCGCCTTTTTTACCAAGTGCAATCGCCTCTCCTTTTATAGAAATACTTTTTTTAACGAAGTTATCCATTAACTTCAAAGTACCTGCCGCAGGTTGTTTTTGATCAATCCCCAATGGAATAAGTTCCTCATAACTCTGGTTGCGCGCCAGCTCATACTCATACTCTTCTTTAGGTGTTTCAAAGTTTTTATCGTATGTCACCGTTTTAGCATGAAGTATTTTATTCAGAGAACCTGCAACCATTTTTTGTGCTTTTTGCAACTCTTTGTTAGCCGCCGTATAGTCCCCTGAACTTGCCAGCTTCTTCGCTTTAGCCACTAGCATAGAATACTGGCCCTCATCCATTTTATCGCCACTTTTAGCACTTTTAACGTGCGTTTTGTATGTTTTATCATACTTGCTCACTTCATCCAAAAGTTCTGCATAACGTGCTTCCTGATCAATGACAGATTCAGTACTCGGTACCATACGCGTTGCATCGTTCATTGTTTTCAATGACAAATCAACTTTTTCTAAAGCTTCAGGGTTTTTACCCGCTTTCAACAAAGAACGGGATTCAGCCAGAAGACCTCGAGCATTTTTCATGAGGCCTTTAGCTTCACTATGGCCACTTGCTGCAATACGTTTAGCAGACTTTGATGATTCACCCAACATCATGTTTGCAAAATTAATTTTTTGCTCGACCTGATTGGATGAGACCGATTTTTTTGTTACTTTTTCTGCAGCAGAACTTTCACGCTTTGATAAAGCATTTGCATCAATTTTTTCGCCTTTATCAGCCACATAAATTTTGCCGCCCATATATTTATGGTTAACGCATTGATAATAAAGTTCATCCGGTGTTTTTTCATTGGGTACAAAGCTCACTTGGCCTTTATAAGTAAACTGACCTGTCACACCTTCTTTTTTTGCAATAGCGCCCGTACCCCATCCTTTTGGATTGGTCGTCAGGTAAAAATCGTGGGTCATTCCCGTATCAACGTCAAACGTGTAACTCTGACCACGCTCAACAACAAAATTCTTCCCGGGAACACCATTCACAGTAAAACCAACATCTGTTCCCTGTTGATAGCGCGGGTGTTTGGAATTCTTTTTCTTTGAACGAACAATAAATGTATTCTTATCTGCCGGTTGCGTTATTGTTTCAGGCTCTACACCCTTCCCGGTATCTGTCAGTGGAATAACGACCACATCTTCTATTTTTTCTTTTACTTTTTCAGATTCTATTTCCGGCTTTACTTTTTCAATAATATCGCCCGCTTGCTCTTTTAAATCACGACTCATATCAGGCCGCGTTTCTTCAGACTCCTTAATACCCGAGCCACAAGCAGTCACACCTAAAGCCACTACTACCAAGGCACTCTTTTGCAATAATTTTTTATTCATTATTCCCTGTCTCCAAGTGAGCCATACATAGCATGCCTATAACTTTTCATGCTGAACTCGCTGTGATTTTAAAGTTTAGTTATTCCATTTTGATCTTTAGAGTGCATGAGTTAAGCCCAAACAAGCGTTAAGACTTAACCCATACATTCATCCAAACCTCAAACCCTTAGAAAGTTATTTCCAGGGATTTTTGAGTGATGCCTGACTCATGGGAGGCTCCCAATCAGCAGGCTTTGGTTTTGAATGACATAAACCACATGATTTGGTAGTCACTGGAAAAGATACTTTTCCATGGCATACGCCACAATCTTTACCTAACAAAATAGAAGACATACTAAATTGATTCGCATTTTGCTGCGGAATAAAAATTGCTGGATGGCAGTTTGCACAAGACAACCATTCCGTATGCTGGCGATGAGGAAATATAACATCAGGCACTGAAGACTTCACTTCACGCACAATGTCCATATCCATCACGAACGCTTCTTCTGTAGGGTTAATTCGATCCCAACGAGGATTAATTTTCCCTTCTTCCAAAGTTTTCACCCAATCAACATGGTTGCCAAACTTGCTCGTAATGAAACCACTGAAAGCTTCTTTCGGCGGCTGCAAAACATGCGTACTATCATTGGCTGGATCATGGATGCCGTCTTCTGGCGGAGCAGCATTAATATTGGTCTCTTTTTTAAGATTACGATTAAACGTGTTAACCGCACTCACAGCCGCTACTTTGACTGTATCACCACCCTGAGCCACAACTGCACCTTCTTCCGCCTGCACTCCACTAAATGGAACAACAGCAACTAATGCAAAAGCCAGAGAAATCGATTTTATTTTAAAATTCATAATCCTCTCCTTATTTGCTTTCTAGCGATTTATACGCAGGAGCAACCAGACGTTGCACTGTGCTGCCATGAAAATGCGTTGGTGTACCAGGATTTCCTGAATGACACATATTGCAGTTTTCTACAGACCACGCGACCTCACCATTGTGACAAGCTCCGCAGAACTGTCCGTCAATAATTTTTGCCATCGTAATCTTGTTGCCACCCGCTTTGAATTCAAAGCCCAAATCCGCATGACATACTTTGCAACGAAAACGAATGCGATGAAACCAGTGAGGGAAAACAGCAGGACGCATACCCGCTGCATCAGAATAGTTATTGATAACTACATCGCCATATTCAGCATGAACATTCTGAGAACCCAACATCAGAACCAATCCAGCCAATATCCCGATAAAAGCAAATTTATTCATAAATTTGCGCAGGGAATTAAATATCATTGAAAACCTCCTCGTCAACAAAGTAAAAAATCATCCACTCAAAAAACCAAACCTTTTACGAACAAGCCACCGAACACTCCTTGTCACATAAAAGCTGTCAGATTATGAAAAATAGAAATTCCTCCATAATCTGACAACCTTTGTAGAACAATCGCTGCTCCCCGCTGTAAAAGCCTTTTTTCAACCAGAAAACCATGCCTTCTAGTTAAAACCGTCGCGTTACCCGAGCCAGCATTAAATTGCTGCGATCACCTTCGCGATCAATGACTCGGTAACTTAAAGTGCAATCAAGCAAGCCAATGTTGTAATCCAGGCGATTCTCCCACTCTGAACGATCGACACCATTGCTTAATGACACTTTTGAAATATTCAAATCAGAACGAAACCCTAAATTGGTCACCCCGAAAATGCGTTGGTGATAATAACCGATTTGGCCTGATGTTGTCGCTATATTACCAGAATCGCTGTAACGCGTGTGCTGTGCGGTCATCGCCGCATTAAACTCACTTCGACGATTCAGAGGAAGCGTTCCCGACAACTGAAAGTTAAATAACTGCATTGTGTTGTCTTGATCGTCAATATCGCGTCGATCCTCTGCAAACAGTCGTGCATAGGCTGAAATCCATGTTGCCGACTTATTCCAGCCAAGGCTTGCTGAATGATCAATTTGTGTTACAGATCGATTCCTGTTTCTGTAAAGGCTTGTTGAAGCATCGTGCTCTGTCATTGCACCGCTCTGATCACTAAACAATTTATTCCGACTCAACGCCTGACTCAAGTTCAAATTCAAACTGGATGACATGGGTGCAATCCATGATTTTGTTACATTATGCCCGGCACGCCCCAAAATGCTGCTGATTACTTCGTCAACGCTGGCCTTATCAACACCGGTTTGAGCAACATCGTCCTCTGCAACCCGCTGCATTGAGCCCGAAGCATACCACTGATAAACCACATCATAAAAAGGTTCGTACTGATCAGATTGATACAGCCCACCCATACGTAAACTATTAAAATCGTTCTGGGTCTTACCGTCGTCATTCGTTCCGATACTGGCGCTGGCATCGCCTCTGAAATTTTTAGTAAACTGATAAATAGCCCCCCCTCGAGCACTGGTCGAAAAAACACCTCCCGCATTATCAGTTATATCCGTATCAATATCCGCAACTCTCACCCCACCGTTCACAGTGAGCAAACGACTTTTTGAACGCCATAACGCAAAACTGGACATCTGCATGGTATTCACGGTGGCATCATCAGGAGCAGCCAGTGTGAGCTGCTGCAAGGAAGTATCCATATTGGACAAGCTGAATACCGAATCAATCGTCAACGACTCTGTAGGCCGCCAAAAATGATCCACATTAAGTAAACGATTTTCTGTCTCTCTCTCTTTTGTTGTTGTAAAACTTGTCGTTTGATTGTTAAGCGTTGTTGTTAATGTCTGGTTTGGAAAGCGCAACCGTGCTTCCAGCCCCACATTCTGATCTTCGTATCGTTCACCATCCGAAACCCATTGCCCCTTGCTGAAGCGCCCCTGAAAACGATGATTTCCAGCGGTCAGCCATGATTGACGAAGATCAAGGCGGCGGGTCTGGTAGTCTTGCCCGGAATCAATCAATAAATTACTGTCACTTTGAGTGTCAACACGGCTGTCACTGGCATGAAAAACCAACGAAAGAGGCATCCTGCTTCGTGGTAAAACATTCAAATTAAGCTCACCCGTTATAATTTTTGAACCCTTGTTTTTTTCCCCGGCACTATAATCATAATCAGAATTATCAAGCGTCAAACTCAACCGCCCACCAACTGTTGCAAACCACGGCTGCCATAAATAAGAAGAAGCATTGATTGTGCCATCCAGCTGATTGCTGATCACCTTATCGCCATCTGTTTGAGCATAAGAGCGATAATTATAGCCAATGCTGCCTGATAAGTTCAAAGATTCAACCCCGACGGCCACACTTCCCCATAAAACAGTGGTTAATATAACAGACAGCCAGACAACACCACTTGGTAGTCGCCTAAAAATTTCGCTATTTATTATTGAATTTGTCGCCATACAGTCGTTTAGTCTATGCCCGCCAACACCAACTCATCTATTGTTACAGGCGTTGTATTACGTAGCTTTTCAATAAACTTGCTAAGCGCAAGTGCACGATGCTCCCGTAACCACAAATCACTTGCCCGCTCCTTTACATCGTCAAACTTGTTCAACTTTGACGAACGCTTATCAAGCAGTTTCATCACAGCAATCCCCTGCAATAAAGTCACAGGTTCTGAAACAGCACCAACAGCCAGCCCATTCAGCGCATTTTGCGCCGGCGATGCCAGCATTCCTTTATGAACATACCCCAGATCGCCACCATTAGCCGCCGTTTCATGTCCGGAATAGCGACGAGCCAGCTCTGAAAAATCAGCTCCCTTTTCAAGCTCTATAAGCAGATCTTTAGCTTTTGAGTGCTCTGCTTCCCACACCTCCCCTTTCGAGGAGGGCGCGACTTCCAACAAAATCAATAAAATATGAATTTGCTCTGGCGTTGTAAATTTATCGGCATTTTGTTTGTAGTATCGCTGAACATCACTCTCTTTTGCGATAACGTTCTCTTTCACTTTCAGATTAAGTTGCTCAATCAGATTTTTTTCCTTGAGTTCTTGAGTTACGGACTTCAACCATTCATCACCCTGCGATTGCCAACCTCGCGCCTTAATACGCTTCTTCCAGCGCTGAACTTCACTCTTGAGCCACTTCTTATCAGGAGTCAGACCTTGCTTGAGCGCCTCTTGAAGCAAGAGCCTGTTATCCACCATATCGGCCAATATTTCTTGACGCAAAGCTATTTTTTTTTCTTGCGTAACAGAGCCATGATAAAATTTCTGACGAAGCTCGGCATAAAAAACAGCTTTAAATTGCGACACTGTAATTTTTTCATCGCCCACGGTTGCTACAACGGATGCATCATTAATAGTGGTGGTGGTGGCAGTAGTAGCTGCCATCCCGCTGGCATTCAAAAAAAACATGACAACACCTAAAACGGATACAAGCACTTTTTTTGTATTGAGTATCATGAAATTATTTAACGTGACAGGCCAGACAAACGGCACTGCCTGAAGGAGTAATACGTAAAAATGTTGGATTTTCATCCACATGAGGATCATGACAGGAAGCACACTCTACATACGGCTGTGGCTCGCCTAACCCTCTGCCGCGAGTCCCCACGCGCGTATAGAGTTTCATATCTGTTCTTTCGTACTCACTCGTTCCACCTTCTGTTTGGGTATTCACCCACCAGACGCGTGTCGTGCCATTTATTTGTGTCACAGGCGGATTAAAATCACCATCCACTCCCGGGCCTTGCGGGTTCGCATTGGAGTAACCGCCGCCGGCATACTGCACACCCACAGGATGATCATTGGTTAAATCTTTACCGAGATTTGTCACAACACTCACGGGAATAACCCCATCCGTGCTTGCAGCCAAGCCGCTCCACGACCCAACAGAGTAGGCCGGCACATCCAGACCAGAGCCAGGCTCATTGATAACAGAGTCCATGGCTTGAGAACCATCATGACACGACAGACATGCTAAAGAGACTGAACCGATCGCTTCAATACCACCATCCTGTGTCGTAGTTCCCATTTGGTCGTATGTCGCAAAAGCACCTGAATCGGTTATATTACGATTCCATAAAGGAACCGCAGCTTCACGATTAGCTGCATGCGGCGTATGACAAAACACACAAACTTCCGCTGTACCACTGAAGTTACTTGATCCACTAATACCGGTGCTGCCTAAATTGTGCTTGGTATTCGCAATACCCGCACTGCTCAGGTGGCTTGAAACAAGCAAAACCCCGAATAATAACAAGGAAACATTTTGTGGCTTAATAATTTGAACTATCCGCAACCCAACACACCTTAAAATTAAACTATGAATGTTTTACGGCAAACGACTTCAGGAACGCTGATTGCCCACTAATACTTCTATTTCTGCGTCATATATCACAAAAACTTTACCGTATTCACCTTTTTTTTTCAACAAAAATTAAGCTGACAGCCTTGCTGCGACTCAAACACACTCAGGAAACCATAGCAAAGCTATCAGGAATACTATAAATACTCAGGTTTTTTCCGTTATAATTTACCTCACATACAAAACGTTTACACTCCTAAAATTAAAGGTCACTCATTAAATGAAAAGAATTGGCGCGCATGTCAGCGCAGCAGGCGGCGTGCAAAATTCACCGTTGAATGCAAGTAAAATTGGCGCAAAAGCCTTTGCATTTTTTACAAAAAACCAACGCCAGTGGACTGCAAAGCCATTAACCAGCGAACAAATTGATCAGTTCAACCAAAATATGGAAGCAGGTGGATTTCGCCCTCAGGATGT
>CAYXVC010000025.1:0-22799 GCA_964468225.1 uncultured Gammaproteobacteria bacterium | reverse complement strand
AAAACCCAAAGGTGGAATTTCACCTTCATCAGAGCTTTCCATTTTAATGGGTGAAGTCGGTCTGAAAGGTTGAGATATGGGGCCGGATGATTGAGGGGAATAGAGCGCCTTGTATGCCGCAATATGTTCGTTGACTGCAAGTGGTATCGTTTGCTGTTTAGGAGGCGTGTATTCCATTGCCGGGGCTTGATTCATCAATGAACCCACCGGTTCATTTTCAGTGATTTCATCACTCTGACCCGGCCTCACCTGTGCCAGAGTCTGTTTCACTGATCTGAGTAGAAAGTCATACACCATACGGCTTTCACTGAATCGCACTTCATGTTTGGCAGGATGCACGTTGACATCCATTTCCGAGGCAGGCAGTTCAAGATATAGAACATAGGCAGGATACCTTCCGTGATAAATCACGTCCTGATAAGCCTGACGCACCGCATGAGCCAATACTTTATCTCGAATCACGCGTCCGTTGACATAAAAGTATTGCATATCGGCCTGACTGCGTGAAAAAGTCGGCTCTGCAATCCATCCCCAAAGGCGCAATCCTGTGCCTTCAAATTCAAGATGCAATGCACTCTCCATCAGTGGCTGGCCACAGAGTGTTGCGATACGCTTTTCCTGTTCACTGATCGTATGAGCAGGGCGCAGTGAATAAA
Source organism: uncultured Gammaproteobacteria bacterium (assembly GCA_964468225.1). Taxonomy (GTDB): domain Bacteria; phylum Pseudomonadota; class Gammaproteobacteria; order JAADGQ01; family JAADGQ01; genus S141-38. The sequence goes on along the minus strand of CAYXVC010000025.1, from coordinate 22,143 downwards.
CAGTGCGATTGTTATGCGTTAAATTAAAGCCCACATCAAAACGCGCCATGGCAATGCGTCTGACCACGGCTTCAAGGTGTTTGAACTCTGTTTTTTCTGTGCGTAAAAATTTACGCCGTGCAGGTGTGTTGAAAAAAAGATCTCGCACCTCAATCGTTGTGCCGATATTGTGCGCTGCGGGCACTGAATCCAGTAAATTTTCTCGACCATCACCCTGCACTCGCCAGCCTTGTGAGGCTTCTTTTTGCATTGAAGTCAAAATTAAACGCGAAACCGATGCGATACTGGGCAGCGCTTCGCCTCGAAACCCCAAAGTCGATACATTGATCAGATCATCAAGCGTTGCAATTTTACTGGTCGCATGGCGACTCAGAGCCAGACTGAGATCCTCTTTATGAATGCCTTGACCATTATCTCTGGTACGTATTAAGCGAATTCCACCTTGTTCAATATCAATATCAATTTGACTCGCGCCGGCATCAAGGCTATTTTCCAACAACTCTTTTACGACAGAAGAGGGGCGTTCAACGACTTCACCAGCCGCTATCTGGTTCGCAAGTTGTGGTGGGAGATGCTGAATCCGCATGGCGCTAAAAAATACTCTCAATCATGACACGGCCTTGCCGACTGTTTGTTTTAAATATTAAATTATGTAACATTAAAATCATGATACAGCAAATCAAAGAATCAAAAATATGAGCAAAAATAACACTCCCAAGTTTGGAAAGCTTAAACGCAGATGGGCCGGATTCTGGATGCGCCGCAGTAGTTTAAGCTGCTTTGGCCGACAAGCAATGCGCCTTGCCAGCTGGGCCACCCCACCCCACTATAAGCGTGAAATTTTATCGGTTTTAGGAAAGTTTGGCTACATTGCGCCCACGGCCACAATCTATCATGCTGACTTCAAGGGTTTCCCTAAAACATTTATTGACGAACAGTGCATTGTTTTTCAAAACAGTGGAGGTGGCAGAGTTCAACTAAATGACAATGTTCGTATTTACCGAAACAGTACGCTTGAAACAGGCCAAGGTGGATACATCACTATTGGTGCCCACTCCAGCATCCATCCGCGCAATCAGTTAAATGCTTATAAAGAGCCCATTATTATTGGTGAGCAAGTAATGATTGCAGCCAACTGTGCTTTTTATTCTTACGATCACGAAGTCTATCCAGACAAGCCTATTCATGAACAACCCATCTCATCCAAAGGGCCGATTGTGATTGAAGATGAAGCTTGGCTCGGTACCGGTGTTATTGTGCTCAGTGGTGTGACTATTGGTCAAGGCGCTGTCATTGGTGCAGGCTCCGTCGTCACAAAAAGCGTACCCGCAGGTGCAATTGCAGTCGGAAACCCTGCTAAAATTATTAAGTATCGCAGCGAACTCAGCCGTCCTCAAAGCGCTGAAAAGTAACTCACATTATTCTGGATATCGCCACCCATCATTTCGAGGTCGAGGTGGACATTTTCGGGTACAATAAACACCATTTTAAGCTAACAACATTTTATTAAAAACTCATGAATAACAAAACTATTTTTTTTATATTGGTCGCCCCTTTAGTTTTCTGGACACTCTGGACACTTTTATCACCTTCAAGCAGCGAAAAAGAAACCACAAAGCGTGCATGGAACGCCATCGTTAACGATCATGGTCAACTTTCTGTATTAGGCGTCACAATTGACGAAACCTCCCTCAAGGAAGCCGAAAAAATATTAAATAGCCACAGCGAACGAGCACTCTTTATGAACCCCCAAGAGAGCGGTAAAAAGCCTGTCATTGAAGCATTTTTTCCTAAAATGCCCGACGGCAGTAAACTCATTTTAAACCTGAATGCCAGTGATGAATTAATTGAAAGAGTCATTAAAACAGCCTCCAATCCCATGGCCTTTCCATCAGGAAATATAAAGTTTAAAATTTCTAAAGAGCACTTAGAAACAATTGAAGCATTAACATTCAGCAGCCTGACTGCAATACCTCGTATTAAAGTTACACCTCAAATGCTTTTTAATCAATTCGGTACACCTCAGCAACAAATCCCCAAGAACGACATCATGCACAGCCTTTACCCTGAAATCGGGCTTGATGCGATTTTAGATAAAAGCGGTGAAGTCATGCTGCAATTTATTTCGCCCTCCAACTTCCAGAAAACACTTGAATCATTGGGCGTGACATCAAAGCCAGAAACAATTATCCCTCATAATGCAGAACCTGTAACTCAATGACAGAACTTTTTATATCCGCCTTTGTAATCGGCTTTTTTGGCAGTTTACATTGCGTTGGTATGTGCGGTGGGTTAGTCAGTGCGCTCTGCATGGCTCGCCCCAAGCTGTGGTGGCCGGGATTGCTCAGCTATCAATTAGGGCGCATTTTTACTTATGTTATTTTAGGGCTTATTGCGGGATTGGTTGGCACAAGCCTTGGGGAATTTAGCGGGTTCAAACAGGCACAGTGGTTACTGACGCTATTCGCAGGTGGATTAATGATTCTGTTTGCATGTTATCTGGGAGGCTGGCTTCCTGACCCCTTTTCCAAACTGACTGCAAAAATCTCCCGAGCCACCGGTATGACTTACTGGATGAAAAAAGCATCGAGCAGTCATCGACTGGATGCATGGCTGGTTGTCGGATTACTTAACGGTTTATTACCTTGCGGTTTGGTTTATGCTGGCCTGGCACTCAGTTTAACCGCAACCGCACCTTTTCAGGGGGCTTTGATCATGTTGCTATTTGGCTTAGGTACGGTTCCCGCTATGCTGGTGGTGCCCGCATTATTACGAAAGATCACCCCTGTCAAACGCGGCCAGTTTTTAAAGGTTGCAGCCCTGCTATTAATTGTTTTAGGAATATTGACTATGTTGCGAGGCAATCTGCACCACCATGACCATTCGGCGACTAGCCCGCCTCCTGATCATAGCACCCACACTCACCACTAAAAATATGTGGCTCGCTTTGATTGAACTCTTAATAATTATTGCGCTTTTTGCTGCAGTTTATTGGCTGATTCGAAAGTAATTCAAGCCTCTTCAGCCAGATCATCTTTTTCCTTGTGTGAATCCGGGATACGACCGTGCATTGCATGCCCCAATGTTTCCGACTCCATCACAGTAAGCACCAGCACAGTGACCATCACAGGCAAAATACCCAAGCCACCGACCACTGCAAATGCAAGTTCTTTCATGATGCCCGCATAACTATAAAGCAACCATGCAAGCATTCCTCCAATAAAAAGTGCAACATAAGCAATCAAAAATATTTTGGTTCTTTTAACAACAATTTGCCAATGGCTTCTTATCAATAAGTTATCAGACTTTGTCTCAGATCTTCCGCGGATCAATGTATATGAAAAAATCAATATCGCAACCACTGGAACAATTCCTGTCACCCAGAGATGAGAAGAGTTGCTGGCGGTAATAATTGATAGCAAGATATGGTTGCCTACCATATTAAAAAGAAACAGTTGATGTGGAAGTTGTGCTGTTTTTAACTCTTTTTTTGAATAGGTCTGCGTACTCATCATCATTCCCCTTTTTGATCGGCTGATTTTTCTGATTGTTTCGCTTTATTGGCGGTATACCTTCGATGCACTTCAGGCAATAACGGGTCATCGTCGTCCGTTAGAATACGGTGCCTGGGCCCTTCCATATCATCATATTGGCCGCTTCGTACGGACCAGAAAAACACAGCTACTGCGGCAACAGCCAGCAAGATCATTGCCGGTATCAAACTATAAATTACATCCATAATGCCACACCCCTTATGCTTTTATATTTTGCACCGTTTTCGAATCAACATTGCATTGCCAATCACAAGTAAAGAACTGATTGGCATGGCAATGGAAGCAAAAACGGGCGTTAAATTTGCCGACATTGCTAATGGAACAAGAACAATATTATAACCAAATGATATATAAATATTCTGGCGAATAGTGCGAATCGTCTGACGCGCCAGATTCAGAGCAAATTGAACTTTTAATAATTCATTACTCATGAGCACAATATCTGCTGAGTCCATGGAGATATCCGTACCAGACCCCATTGCGATTCCAACATCAGCACGGCTTAACGCGGGCGCATCATTGACGCCATCCCCCACCATAACAACACGTTCCCCCCGAGCTTGCAGATCAGCGATGACTTTCTCTTTATCTTCAGGCCGCACATGTGCAATGACTTCGATATTACCACCAAGAGCTTGCGCTACATGCTCGGCCGCACCTTGGCTGTCGCCTGTGAGCAGTGTAATTCCAAGCCCTTCAGCTCGCAGCGTATGAATCAATTCGCTTGCTTCATCTCTGACTTTATCTTGCACTGCAATCAAAGCGGCCAATTTCCCGTCAATGACCACAAAGACCGCCACACCCATAGCATGTTCTACAGCCTGTGACTTCTGATTTAATTGATCCGAAATAATAATTCCCTGCTCTTCCAGCATGGCCTTATTGCCAATGGCTACTTGATGATTCGCAACGACGGCGACCACCCCCCTACCGGGAATACTTGAAAATTCAGAGAGTTTTTCTTTTTTAAGGCCAAATTTTTCCTGATCATCAATTTCAGAAAAACGGGCTGTAATCGCTTTAGCTATCGAATGTTCAGAGTGCGACTCCACTCGTGCAGCAAAACCTAACACCTGCTCCTCTAGCAGTGAAGTTTCACTGCTCAAATAAACATCTGAAACAACCATACGCCCTTCGGTTAGAGTGCCGGTTTTATCGAATACGATGTGCGTTGCTCCCGCGAGAGTCTCCAGTGCCGCACCATTTTTCACCAACACGCCATTTCCAGCGCTATGCCCAACACTGACCGCCAAACTCATCGGTGTTGCCAGACCAAAAGCACAGGGACAAGTAATAATCAGCACCGAAACTGCGGCTAAAAGTGCTATATCAAAGTTAGCCTGATAATACCAATATATAAAGGTTACTGTTGCCAAACCCAATACTACTGCAATAAACCAGGGAACAATACGGTCAGTGAGTGATTGAATGGGAGCTTTTGAGCCTTGTGCCGATTCAACCAGATGAATAATTTTTGCTAGTGTAGTATTTTGCCCAAGTTGATTCACTTCAACAGTCAAAGTTCCTTGACCATTCACTGTACCTGCTGCGACTTCATCACCTGTATATTTTTTTACAGGCCGCGACTCTCCAGTCAACATTGATTCATCAATATTTGATTGGCCTTCGATAATCAGGCCATCGACAGGTAATTTTTCACCGGGCCGAACCAGCACAGCATCACCTAATGCCAAGCGACGTACACTCACCAGTGTTGGTTCACCATTTTCAATGCGCATTGCAGAGCGTGGTTGCAACTCCATCAAACGGCTACTGGCCGATGTCGCTTTTCGCCGTGACATCCCTTCCAGATAACGCCCGATCAGGATAATAAAAAGAAACGCAACCACCGTATCAAAATAGGCATCACCCACACCGGTAAACGTCACCCATGTCGAATAAACGTAAGTCACGACAACACCGATGCTAATTGGAAGATCCATATTAAGCTGGCGGTGTATAAGCCCTAAAAACCCGCCTCGCAAAAAAGGCCAGCCTGAATAGAGAAGTACCGGTGTTGCCAAACACAAACTCACCCAGTGAAAAAATTGCTTATGCTCAGGATCAATACCTGATGCGGATAGTTCGCCCGCATAGAGTGAAATGGAGATCCACATGATATTAGCCATACCAAAGCCGGCAAAAGCCATACGATAAAGCATGGATTTATTCTGTTTTACCGTTAAACCTTCCGCACGTTCGACATCAAATGGAGTGGCGATATATCCCAAAGCATGCAAACGCTTCAAAATACGAGACAATTTTATTTTGGATTGATCCCAACGAAGACGCAGACGATGGTGCGCCAAATTAACTTCGGATAAAAGCACCCCATCAAGCGGCTCCAGCGCGCGTTCAATCAGCCAGACACAAGCTGAGCAATGGATGCCTTCAACTAAAAGGGTTGTTTCGGATTCGTTGCCCACCGTTGTCACGAACTCTGCCTGAACATCTTCAAGGTCAAACTGTTCAGGATCCTGGCTTTGATCAGGAGGCGGGGCTATTTCTGATGATTGTAAGCGTTGATAAAAACCATCCAGCCCAGAGTCGTAGATGGTTTGACAAACAATGACGCACCCCGAGCAGCAAAATTCATGCTTTTCACCTGCAACTTCAGCTTCTTGCCTACCCTCTTCCGTTACAGGTAAACCACAATGAAAACAGCTATGCGAGGCCATAGAATAGTGCTTTTACTTTTCGATAAAAATCCGCTTGGCAATATCCATTTCATCTTCCCCCTGCTTTACAACAAGAAGCAAGTCCCAATGACCTGGCAAGGAAAAATTTGCTTTAGTACTGTACATGGTTGTTGACTCTGCAGACATCTTCATAACAAAATCCTGCTTTGCGTTATCAAGGCGAAATGCTAAAAACTCGACCGTCACGTCGGGAATAGGATAACCATCAGAATCAACCACTTTTAAACGGTAATTCTGAGGTGTATTCATACGTGGCTCGACGGGCACCAACAGATCCATCTCCCACCCCAAACGATTTGCTGTTTCCTGACGATCGCCTTCGGCCTCAAAGTAGTTTTTTCCTCGGTCATAAAAATCATCAACGACCAATCCATGCGCTGATATTGAACCCACATAAATCATAAACATATTGACACAGATCATAACGACAATCATGCCTGCCATTCCCCAAACCCAGGGGCTTTTCCAGCCCGGAGTGTATTCTTCATCTGGACGGTGTAAAGGTTTATTGTTTTCTTGACTATTTGATGACATAAGCACAACTCAATTCGTTTACAAAAAATATCCGATGAAACCAAAACCCAAAAGCGCTCATACTTTCAGAATATTGATTTTAAAATCAGGGTTTGGTAAAAAAGTTTTCATATCGCTCAGAAATTTCTACGTCGCTGCCTATACTTGTAAGAGTAAAGTAAACAGGGACTTTTTTATCTAGCACCTTATCAGGCATAGCTTCCAATCGTACACTAAATGGAATGAGTTTGGCGGGTTTCAGTGTAATCACTTCATCAATCCCTTTCATAACAATACCATCAATACCTTCAATAGAAATTTTCACATCAATTGCTTCAGGCGTTTTATTCAAAATTTTAAATGTATAGCTATTCCTTATAGACCCATCAGACATAGTCACATACATGGGTTGACGATCATGAATAATCGTTACTGCTAATGGTGGAATATTCAGCAAACCAATAATAATAGCTATTATTGAAAGCAGGCTAATGCCCGCATATGTAATAACCCTGGGCCGTTTGTATACTGGAGGTAAATAAATACCGTTAATTTCTTTTTCAGAGTTATAACGAATCAATCCACGCGGTCTATTCACTTTATCCATGATGTCATTACAAGCATCAATACAGACACCGCACATAATGCAACCTTCTTGCAGTGCAGAATTACGTATATCAACCCCGGTTGGACAGACCGCAACACAGACCTTGCAATCAATGCAATCGCCATGGGTTGTATCAATCACACCTTTTTTGGCTTTGCCTCGAGGCTCCCCTCTTTTTTCATCATAGGTTGGTAAGATTGAATCTTTATCAATCATCACCGATTGAATCCGTGCATAGGGGCAGAGCCACAGGCAAACCTGCTCTCGCATAAAGCCGGCAAACAGAAATGTACCGATAAAAAAGGCCAGCAAGGTCACCCAGACATAGAGGTGCGCCTGAAGAGTAAAAACATCAATCCATAGTTGATAAGCATCTGTAAAATAAGCCACAAAGGCAATTCCGGTCACCAATGAGATCAACGACCAAATAAAATATTTAAACGATCTTTTACCTATTTTTACCCCGTTCCAGGGTGATGCATCCAGTTTTTTTCTTTGTGTGGGATTTCCTTCAATCCAGCTTTCAATTTGAACAAACCAATCGGTCCATACCGTTTGAAAACAAAAATAACCACAGAAAACACGCCCTGCAATTGCGGTGATTCCAAACAGCATCATTGCAAGTAAAATCAGCAGAAATGCCAACATCCATATATCTTGTGGATAAACAGTAATAAAAAACAGATGGAATTGTCGCTTTGGAATATCAAAAAGAATTGCTTGTTGGCCGTCCAAACGCAGATAAGGCAATAAAATATACCCGATCCAAAATAACCAGGCAAAATTCTTATAGCTTCTGAAGCGCCCAAAAACTTTTTTAGGATGAATTTTTGTGCCGCCCAAATTTACATCGAAATATTCAGCACTTTCACTGTAAATTTTTTCTATATGATGGCTACGTTCAGAACTATTTTTATCTTCGCTCACGCTTCTATTTTCCATTAAGCTACTAAAAGCATTTTATATACGAGCTTTTAAATATCACCTCTGATAAAGTGGATATTTAAAAAGCACATAAAAAGCAAAGGGGCAGAATGCCCCTTTACCTAATCTAGAAATATTGTAGAATTATTATTTATCAGAACCATTTATTAATTTATAAGCTTTATAAAACATGTAGCCTACAATGATAACTGAAGCAATAACAGTGAGTATTGAACCAATTACAACTGCGTCCATAATGAACTCCTAAAATTTTAGTTGTAGCAAGGAAGAGGCAAAACCAACCCCTTCCCTCCTCCAAGGTTATGGATTACTCCGACTGGCCTCCACCAAGAGACCAAACCTTAACTGTTAACAGCTTGATATCGCTTTCAGATAGTTTACTGCCAAATTCCGGCATAATACCATTTTGAGTTCCATCAACACCGTCCTGGTTAACACCATTTTTAATAGTTCTGATTACAGAGTCACGATCACCGCCAAAACGCCAGATACCATCGGTCAGGTTCGCTGAACCCATCCATTTGTTACCTTTTGCATCCGCTCCGTGACAAGCAAAACAACCTGCAGCTTGATAAGCATCCCAGCCTTTCTGCGTTGCCTGCCCTGTTGATGAATTAATCACAAAATCAGCTAAAACATTGACTTGTGTATCATCCAGTTCATGCGTTGGCATATTACCTTTACGACCACTGGTAATTGTTGTGGTGATATCTGAAACAGTACCCCCAAACAACCAGTCGTCATCCAGCAACACCGGAAACATACCTGCTATACCTTGGCCATTTGAGCCATGACAAGCAGCACAGTTATCACCAAACAGCGCTTTGGTCGATGAGTTGGCAAAGTTAAGCATTTCAGGATCATTAAGAATTTCCTGAGCACTCATTGTTTCCAGCTTATCGAGATAAGGCTGACGAATAGCATCATTTTTTGCAACCGCTTCCTTATACTCATTGATCGATGTCCAACCGATCAAACCTTTATAGTGGCCCGTTGCCAATGGTATGGATGGATATATGACGAGATATGCCACCACCCAAACGACACTAAGGTAAAAAGCGATTGTCCACCAACGTGGTGGCGGGTTAGTTAATTCCCGAATACCGTCCCACTCATGTCCGGTATCAGGCACCTGGTTTTGGCTATTTTTTTCTGCCATGGTTATCCTCTCCAACAGTCGAGTTATCTTTCAATACAAAATCGCGATGACTTTCGAGCTTATCTTTATTCTTAGGGTTAAATACATAAACATAAAGAATAAGCATCAAAACACTTAAGATAATGACAGCCACCAGACCGAACCAATCGGTATCGGTCATAGCCGCCCAATCCGTGCGAAAATACTCCTTCACGGATTCAATCATTTACGATAATCCTTTCCTTCCTGGAAATTCACCATCGTACCCAGCACTTGCAAATAAGCGATCATGGCATCCATCTCTGTTTTGCCTCGAACCGCATCAGCTGCGCCATCCATATCAGCCTGAGTATAAGGAACTCCGACTTTGGATAGTGCTGACATTTTCTTTGCTGTCATCGTAGGATCCAAATCTGCAGTCGCTAACCACGGATAACGTGGCATCACAGTTTCAGGTACAACAGACTGAGGATCCATCATGTGCTGATAGTGCCACTCATCCGAGTACTTGCCACCGACGCGAGCCAAATCAGGCCCAGTACGTTTTGATCCCCATTGGAATGGGTGATCGTACTTGGATTCCACTGCCAAAGAGTAGTGTCCATAACGCTGCTTTTCATCACGGAAAGGACGAATCATCTGTGAATGGCAGGTGTAACAACCTTCACGAATGTAAACATCACGGCCTTCCAGCTCGAGTGCAGTGTAAGGACGAATACCATCCTCCTCTTCAGTCAGGGTTTCATAGGTACTGTCAAGATAACTGAGAGGCATGATTTGTACAATACCCGCAACTGAAAGCCCTAATGCCAGACAAATAACCAGAAGCCAGACATTTGTTTCTGTCTTTTCCTGGAAAGACATTTTTTCATTGCTGTTATTAGCCATTGAATTCTCTCCTCTTATGCGTTGGCTGTTGCCATGTTTGTTTCACTCTTGGCACTGCGAATCGTCATCACAATGTTATAGAGCATAAGGATAGCGCCGAGCAAGAAGAGTGCTCCACCAATTGCACGCATTGCGTAGAAAGGGTGCATCGCAGCAACAGATTCAACAAAGGTATACACCAGATTGCCGTACTCATCTGTCGCACGCCACATCAGAGCTTGCATAATGCCGGATACCCACATCGCACAGATGTAAATAACAGTACCAATTGTTGCCAACCAGAAGTGAGCGTTCATTAGAGCCATTGAATACATTTCACGACCCCACAAACGAGTGACCATATGGTAAATGCCACCAAAAGAGACCATTGCAACCCAGCCTAACGCGCCTGAATGAACGTGACCTACAGTCCAATCCGTATAATGAGACAATGCATTAACTGTCTTGATTGACATAACAGGGCCTTCAAAAGTAGACATTGCATAGAAAGCCAGAGACATAATCAGGAAACGCAAGATATAGTCATCACGCAATTTGTGCCATGCACCAGACAGTGTCAACAGACCATTCAATGCACCACCCCATGAAGGAATGATCATCGCGATTGAAATTGCTGCACCCAAAGCATTCGTCCAGTCAGGAAGAGCAGTATAATGAAGATGATGCGCGCCTAACCAAGCATATCCAAACATCAACGCCCAGAAATGCAATACTGACAAACGGTATGAGAAGATAGGCATATTCGCTTGCTTGGGAATGAAGTAATACATAATCCCAAGAAAACCAGCAGTCAGGAAGTAACCTACTGCATTATGACCGTACCACCACTGAATCATCGCATCCTGAACACCCGCATAAGCAGAGTAGGACTTCATAAATGAGACAGGGATCGCTGCTGAATTCACCACATGTAGATAGGTGATCATGACCATCATACCCAGGAAAAACAGATTCGCCACATAAATGTGGGATGTTTTTCTGATAACCAATGTCATAATGAAATTGATCATGTAAGAGAGCCATGAAAGTGCAATGATGATATCAATCCACCACTCCAGTTCCGCATACTCTTTACCTTGAGTAAAACCCAAAGGCAAAGTGACGACTGCACATACAATGACGAAATTCCAGCTCCAGAAGGTAAACCAGGCCAGCTTATCGCTCCATAACCGCACATGACATGTACGCTGAACAATATAGAATGCGGTCGCCATCAAAGTACAGCCACCAAAAGCAAAAATAACCGCATTTGTGTGCAATGGCCTTAAACGACCAAAACTCAAATACGGACTATCTAAATTCAGCGCCGGCCAGGCCAGCTCTGAGGCAATATAGACACCAACAAGTGCACCCACCACCAAATACACTACTGCGCAGATGGTAAATGCTCTAACGATATCGAAGTTGTATGTCTTTTCATCTGTTGTGATAGCAGACACGTAACCCCCTCCATTTTTATTTTAAAAAGAATGAACTTAAACAACTGTTATGCGACCCTTAACTAAAGCCACCTGACAACCGCAAGCCCCGCCAACCCCCACATATAATGGCTTCTTTATGAAAAAGCATATACCCGACCAAAACACTCAGGAACCTTTTATATATTGAGGTGTCGAGTGAGGAGCGTACTTGATTTTAGAAAGGGGCGCAAGCTTGTGTCTTGCTTCACAAAATAAGCACCAACAATGACAAAATATGGGGTACAATTCACCTCGAAATTTAATGATAAAAATCACAAGCCTAACCCCTCAATACCCGCACTGGTTATTTTTTAATATATATCGAAATCACCCACCCAACTGAGCCATAGGACGAATAGTAATATCAGTGACCTCGGCGGTTCTCGGCGCAGTGAGTGCATAAACAATAGTCTCAGCCACATCGGATGGCTGCATCAAGCGTGCGTCATCATAACTTCGCCCCTCCATTTTATGAATCGACTCCTGCATCGGGCTTGCCGTGCGCCCGGGATAAACAGAAAGCACCCGCACCCCGTACGGGTTGACCTCCCCTCTTAATGCATCCGCAATGGCTTTTAACGCAGCTTTACTGGCCGCATATTGTGCAACTCCTGCTTTTGCAGCCAAACCCGCCGTTGAATTAACAAAAACAATCTGGCCTTGCTGCCGCTTCAAAGAGGGCAATAAATTTTGTGTTAATAGATAAGGTGCTCTAACATTCGTTTGATATTGCCAGTCCAGCAGCTCCACGGGCTCTGTTTCCACAGCCCCCATCGCAAATACACCTGCACAATGCACCAGAACATCACACACACCAAAATCTTTTCTCAACAACTCTGTCAGATTTTGAAGCACTTTATCATCCGTTAAATCTGCCTCGTAACACCGAGCATCAGACACATATTCACGCACCTCAAGCAATACGTCACTTAATGCATCAATACGCCGCCCAATTAAACAGGGAGTTCCACCACGTTTTGCAACTTCAATTGCAACCGCACGACCAATTCCGCTGCTTGCGCCTGATATCACAACGATTTTCCCCACAAGCACTTGACGATTTCCCATAAATTTCCCTCCCAATCAATATTTTTTAAATAACCCCTAAGTTCAAACGACTTTCTTCCGATATTTATACCAACCGCTTATATCAACACGGATCGTGACAGCATGACAACGACGACAGCCCAACCTAAAATTACACTGGACTTTTTCCTCACATTAAAACCCATCAGTGAACTGTCACGAGAGGAAGCAAAACAGTTTGCATCAAAATGTACATTTATGGAGCGACCGGCCGATTTTCAGTTACGCCAAAAAGACCAGGACAGCGCCTATGATTTTTACATAGTGACAGGAACTGCCGAGCGACTTGATCATAACGGCGAAGTCAAAACAATCATCGGCGGCACTGAATCCGCACTGTCTCCTCTTTATGGCATGAGCACACACCAGACTGACATTACAACAAAAACAGATGCAAAACTTATTCGTGTAGAATCATTGTTGCTTGAAAAAATATATAAAAAGACTCAGGGCAACTCTCCCCTATCTGCACAAATACTAGAAAATGAAAAACTAATCGAAAAAAATACAGCATTAGAAAATCAGCTATTTGCACAAATAAATAAAGACTGTCTGGAGGACAAGCTGGAACTCCCCAGCCTACCTGACGTCGCATTACATATCCGCCAAGCCGTGCAAGACCCTAATAAAGGCGCAAATGATATTGCTAAAATTATTCAATCCGACCCCGCAATTGCCTCTCGACTCATTCATGTTGCCAAAAGCCCGCTTTATCAAGCATCCGAATCAATTACAGATTGCAAATCTGCAATAATACGCTTGGGTTCCACCACCGTTCGAGATATTGTCACCACATTTTCGCTACAGCAACTGTTCAAATCAAATTCCCCACAAATTACAAAACGCATGAAATTGCTGTGGCATCACAGCACCCATGTTGCATCAATTAGCGCCGTTTTATCCAAATCAGTAAAAAACATTAACCCTGAAATAGCCATGTTAGGCGGCCTGCTGCATGATATTGGCACACTTGCCATACTCGGTTATGCTGAACGTTACCCCGAGCTGGTTGAAGAGAGCCACGCTCTTGATCATGTCATTGACCAGCTTCGCGGAGAAGTGGGTGCGATGATTTTGCGCAAATGGGAGTTCCCTGCGGAATTGCTTTCTATCCCGCTGGAAGCAGAAAACTGGCAAAGAGATTCTGGAAGCGCTCCTGATTACATTGACATTATCATCGTTGCCCAGCTTCACAGTTACTTTGGCACGCCCTTCGCTAGCGACCTGCCCGCTATAATAGAAACTCCAGCGTTTCAAAAGCTACCCATTAGTGAAGAAGGCCCCGCCAAAAGCTTGGAAATTCTCGTTGAAGCACGCAGTGAAGTTGAAAAAACCCGACAACTACTCAATGGTTAAAGCACAGCAAGTATTACACTTTTGTAAAAAAAACAGCGACCACTCCGGATTAATTAATAACGCCAAGTATTGTTATTTTCACCATAATGAGTTATCTAAGAATGAAAATAATAATTAATCGGGAAACAACATACTAAAATGCGTATGTGCAAACCTCTACTATTCAAAAGGTCGAACCTGCTTAGCCTGCCTTTGCTATGTGCTCTCCTGTTTTCATATAGCTTTTGCAATGCAGAAGAGGCATTCAAGCTTCAAAAAATTAACGCACTCATCCAGTCGAACAAGCTCTCACAAGCTGCTAAAACACTCGCCACCATGGATCAAAATACAATCCAATCGGCTTATGGGCACTACAACCTTGGCATTGCTCTTATCTCACACAAAAAAATTAAAACCGGCATCACGCTATTAGGGGATGTAATAGATCAAACCACACACGGCAACGAACAACGCGCTCTAAAAGAGAAAGCCCACCTCATATCAGGCCAGACTCTACTCAAGCACAAAAAACCATTCCTTGCCAAGAAGCATTTCACTGCAATCCCCTCTTACAGTGTATTTTACAGTGAAGCACTGCTCGAGTCGGGAAAAACAGACTTCGCGCTCAAGCAATATCAACAAGCACTTGAATCATGGACGATACTTCAAAAACAACCTGTAGACAGCGCCGTTTTAGAGTCTTTTTATTTAATTCCTGATCTGTTGTTTAAATTGGGTTTTTACGACTTATCTCTCAATGAATACCAATATGCCATTGAACAGTACAAAAAAACAATCCATGCTCTGGAATCCGCAATTTCCGATTTAAGTCGCCCTGACGCAATACCTACCGGAAACATTCAGGCAAGTACATTATTCAAACCCGAAATTAGCTATTATTTAATCCCGCTATTGGCCAGCCACTCGTTTCAGCAAGAAATCAAAAGCTTTAACCAGAAAACACCAGCCTCCCGCAAAGCTCAAATAAATACCTTGAATCAACCTGCAATTTTAATGTTAGAAAAACAAAAAAAGCAGCTCAATCACTATCTGGGCACCGCCTATCTGGCGACCGCCCACATCTACGATAAAAAAGCAGGGCGCGCCTCAGGATCGGCACAATGAAAAAGCCGTTTATATTAATTTTCTGCTTGATTTTTCTGCTGACTGCTTGCATGGGACCTGTACGGCAAAATGAAACTTCCAGCAATAAAAGAAGCATGAAGGATCTGGCTTTATTTAACAAACCAATCAAAGTCAATACGAAGATCACGGCTGATGAGTCGCAAAGCAGAGCCATTCAACATTACCAGGCTTACCTTGAAATCGCGGACAATAGTCATAAAAAATCCGATGCCGTTCGTCGCTTAGCGGATCTGGAACTCGAAAAATTTGAAAAAAAAATCGCCCTCAACATAGAAGCTGAAACATCACCTTTCCAAGCCATAAAACACTATGAATCATTAATAAAAAACGCACCTGACTACAAACATATAGATACCGTTCTTTACCAACTGGCACGTGCTTACGACCTCAGTGGCAAGTTGATTAAAAGCCTGCAAACGCTCTTAAAGTTAATAGAAGAAAAGCCAGATAGCCAATATATTGCTGAAGCTTACTTTCGGCTGGGTGACACACTATTTACACTTGCTCGATACCAGGAAGCGGCCCATGCTTATAAAAAAATCATTCAACTAGGTAAATCTTCCCTGTTTTTTGAAAAAGCACTCTACAAACATGCCTGGAGTGAATTTAAATGGGGTCAATACAAATCCGCACAGAAATCGTTTGTTCAGCTTCTTGACACAATATTATTTGATACAGATACCGCATTATTGTGGTCTATCGCCTCACTTGGGGAGGATGCCGATAAAAAACTGGTGGATGATATTTTTCAGGTGCTCACCTCCAGTTTTGCCTACCAAAATGGTGCTACATCGATTAATGCTTTTTTCAGTCAACAGGGGCGTCGTGATTATGAGTTTCGCATTTACTCACTACTGGGTGATTTATACCTGGAACAAGGAAAAACGAATCAGGCAGCGCTAACCTATGATGCTTTTATCCAGCAATCATCCTACAGCATCCATACCCCACGCTTCTTTGCAAAAAAAATAGAGGTCTATAAACAAGCAGGACTGAGCAATAAACTTCTCTCTACAAAAGTGGATTTTGCAACACGCTATGACATCAGTAGTGACTACTGGACCGAGCGCAACCAATCCGCCCGCTACCAAATTATGGACGATCTGAAATCCAACACAGAAGAGATCGCCCAGCACTATCACTCAATGGCGCAAAAAACAAACAGTTCAGAAGCATACCGCCAGGCCACACACTGGTACCAACTTTTTATTCGTAACTTTCCTGATGACAGAAAAGCACCAGCCGTTAATTTTTTACTGGCGGAATTGCTATTTGAAAGCAAGCGTTATCTGGAAGCTATTAAAGAGTACGAAAAAACAGCCTACAACTATCCTGTTCATAAAAATTCGGCAGATGCCGGTTATGCCGCACTCCTTGCACACAAACACTACAAAGACAGCCTGGGATACCAACAAAAATCGCAATGGGAAAGCCAGGCGGCCCTCAGTTCACTGCGCTTTGCCGAAACTTTCCCTCAAGACCCGCGAACAGCACAAATCACAATTCTGGCAACAGAGCAGTTATATGCGTCAAACGAATACGAAAATGCAATCAATGCCGCACAAAAAATTCTTGATACACAGGCTTCATTAAAACCTGCATTAAAACGGACTGCGCTCACGGTGATCGCCCACTCTCAATTTGACTTGAAAAACTACAGCGAGGCTGAAATTGCCTATAAAAAGATACTGGTTCAACTTCCCATTGATGCGATCCAGCAACGACAAAAACTCAATGAACGACTTGCCGCCAGCATCTATAAACAAGGAGAGTTACAACAAAAACAAGAAAAATACCATAATGCCATCAAACACTACTCACGCATTAGTTCCGTGGCACCCGATGCCACCTCAATCATTGCAACCGCAACCTTTGATGTCGCGACCAGTTACATGGCACTGAAAGAGTGGAAAAATGCCGCTCGTGTTCTAGAGATTTTTCGTCAAAGTTACCCCCGTCACTCCCTGCAAAGTGAAGTGCCCAATCAATTGGCCATCGCCTACATGGAAAGTGACGCTCCTCTTAAAGCTGCCAATGAGTTCAGCAAAATCATAAACAGTGGAGGTGAAGTTACGCAAGAAGCCCTGTGGCTCACTGCAGATTTATACCAAAAAAGTGGTAAAAAGCAGGATGCAATTTCGATTTATGAGCGCTACATCACGCTCTACCCTAATCCTTTCGAGCAAGCTATTGAAGCGCAGCATAGAATTGCTGTACTTTATAGTCACGGCGAAGATCCACTCGTTCATCAACACTGGTTAAAAAAGATCATCGAAGCAGACAAAAATGCAGGAAATAAACGCACAGACCGAACTCGTTATATCGCATCTCAGGCTGCGTTCACATTGGCAAAATCAACACTTGTTTCCTATCAAAGCATCAAGCTGGTTGCACCATTGAGAGATAACTTGCGTAAAAAGAAATTACATATGCAAAACAGCTTGAATGCTTATAGGAAAATTACTGATTATGCAGTGGCTGACACCACCACTGCAGCAATCTATAATATTGCCGATATCTATTATGATTTCAGTCAGGCCTTGTTAAACTCGGAACGTCCGCAAGAGTTAAATGCTGAAGAACTTGAGCAATATGACATATTACTGGAGGAGCAAGCTTTTCCTTTCGAAGAAAAAGCTATTGAAGCGCACACTAAAAACGCTCAGAATGCCCACCAGGGGATATACGATCAATGGATAGAAAAAAGCTTTTCGGAACTACAAATACTCATGCCAGCACGCTATAAAAAAGTAGAACACAATGAAACAGTCGTTGAACAATTACATTAAATTATTATTGCTTGCAACACTGCTTTTAGCTGGATTAGCAGGTTGTAGCAGTACACCTGTATCTAAAACAACAGCACAACCTGGCGCTGAAGAAACTATAGGCACCCCCGCTTCACCCGAAGCACAAGCGCTATTTAAACGCGCTCAAAAAGCGATGAAAATACAAAACTACCGAAAAGCCGAAAAGCTATTCACTGAAATGACCCAAAAATATCCGGATTTTTCCGGGTCTCATGCAAACCTGGGCATTATTTATGCCAGCGATGGCCGCGATGATGATGCCGAAAAACAATATAAAAAAGCAATCAAACTGAACAAGAACAACCCAGTTGTTTATAATCAGCTAGGCATCTTGCACAGACAAAATGGTCGTTTCAAAAAAGCTGAATCTGCTTATAAAAAAGCAATCAAACTTGATGAAAACTATGCTAATGCACACATCAATCTGGGAATTCTCTACGACCTGTATATGGGCGACCTGAAGAGAGCAGTCAACCATTACAAACACTATCAGGAACTGTCAGAAAAAGAAGATAAAAAAGTAACCATGTGGATACTTGATCTTCAACGCCGAATTAAAACAAAAATGTCAAAAACTTCATAAACCAATGAAAACAACCGATCAATACCCAATGCGAACCATTTTCTCTGTAAAAATACAGCTCATTGTACTTATTTTAGTACTCATACCCATTGGCACCACTCTTGCGGAAACGCCTCAGAAAAATTCGGTTAATCAGGAACTGCCGACTGTTTCGTATATTATCCCCTGGAAGTCACCCCCTATGAATAAAATAACAGGCAAACCACTGGAAAGCCTGACCAACAAAGATGTATTACAACCACTCGACAGAGAGGTTTTTCAACGACAGCTCAGATATTACAATCTATTTAAAGATGAATACAAAAATCAGAGCGAAATAAAACCTTAATAAAACTTTCACTTTTTCATACTAATAATGACCTGCACCCAATCTAGGAGATCAATATGGATGCCATAACAACCATTGTCCGCTTTTTGCAAGAAGGTGGTGCGTTTATGTATCCCATCATACTGATTTTAGCAGTAGGCCTTGCCATTGCTACTGAACGCTACTTGTATCTCACTTCCGTCAAAAATAAAAACAAGAAGGTATGGATGGCGCTCATACCACAGCTTAAATCTGGCGCTTATGATAAAGCTGCAAATATTGTTGTTAAATCAAAAACAGCCATGGCAAGTATCGTCGCCTATGGTTTAGCACGTTTACAAACCTCCCAACACCGTGGCGATATTGAAACGGCCATGGAAGAAGGTTTGATGGAAGCCATTCCAAAAATTGAAAAACGAACGCACTATTTAGCAACACTGGCTAACATCGCGACACTGATGGGGCTGCTAGGTACTATCATCGGCCTGATTCAGGCATTTACTGCTGTGGCTCAAGCAGATCCTGCTCAAAAAGCCGACCTGCTCTCCTCCAGTATCTCTATCGCAATGAATACCACAGCATTTGGCTTGATTGTCGCAATCCCCCTGCTCTTGCTGCACGCTTTTCTGCAAACCAAAACCACAGATATCATTGATAACCTAGAAATGGCTTCGGTCAAAGTTCTTAACGTCATAAGCACTAATGCCCGCAGCAGTGCAGTGAATAAAAGACCGCAACAATGAGAAAACGCTTGCGCCGACATGGTAAAGAGCCTGCTGATCTGGATATCACTGCTTTTTTGAATTTAATGGTCATTCTCATACCATTTCTACTCATTACTGCCGTGTTTTCCCAAATTACAATACTAGAGCTTAACTTGCCGCCTGCTGACAGTGTTGATGTTGAAAACAATGAAAAACCTGAATTTTTACTGGAAATCATTATTCACCAGGATGCACTGCAAATCTCTGATCGCCCAGGAAGGTTACTCAGGATGATTCCCTTAAAAGAAGGCCAACATGATTACAAAGCACTCACCGAATTATTAAGCGCACTAAAAACCCGTTTTCCTGACAAACAGGAAGCGATGATTCTTTCAAAACCCGAAACGACTTATGACATATTAGTCCAGGTTATGGATAACACACGCATGGTCGAAACTTACCAGGCCGCCTCTGTTGTGCAAGCTGAACTTTTTCCTGATATATCGCTCGGTGATGCCCCATGAAAATGTCCAGACGTGCGCGGCGCATGGAGCGGCACCACAAACGAAAACATCAAGGGAAAATTAATCTAGTCTCTTTGATGGATATATTTACCATTCTTGTTTTCTTTTTATTAGTCAATTCATCAAACGTTGCGGTACTTCCAAGCACAAAAGATCTGACACTCCCTAAAGCATCAGTAGAGCAAGCGCCTAAAGAAACTTTAGTAGTTGTCGTAACCCAAAGTGATATTTTAATTCACGGCAAAAGAGTGGCCTCTATTAGCGATGTGATGAATAGCGCCGAAATGATGATTAAACCATTACAAGATGAATTGAACTATAACGCAACACGATCCATAAGAAACCAACCGGAAGGCCAACCTTTTATAGGCGAAATTACTATTATGGGTGACAAACAGATTCCATACTCACTGCTTAAAAAGATTATGGCCACTTGTTCGCGCTCAGGCTACAGCAATATTTCATTGGCTGTTGCTAAAAAAATGATAAAAAAACAGGACTAGTCAAAACGTGGCGACATTTACTCCTTACGAATTATCATGGACAGCCAATGAATCTGATGAACGCAGATTTCGCCAGTTTGTTGCTATTTTTCTGATTTTCTTTTTAACCTTCAGTATCTCCGTCTCTTACATCTCTGTTCCCGAACAAGAGCGCTCACAGGCAGAAAAACTTCCTCCGCGTTTGGCCAAGATGATTCTTGAACGCAAGAAGGTCGTACCTCCGCCGCCTCCAAAACCTGAAATCAAAATAGAAAAGCCTGAGATTAAAAAAGAAGAACCCAAGAAAGTAGAGAAGAAAAAAGAACCCGAAAAAAAGAAGGTTGAAAAAAAGGAACCACCCAAACCAAAACCTGAACCTGTAAAGCAAAAAACGCCTGAGCAGCGTGTCGATGCAGCCCGTAAAAAAGCAGCAAGTTCTGGCTTGCTTGCATTTTCAGATGAACTTGCCGATCTTCGAGAAACGCCCACGCTAAGCAATAATAGCCCACTAACCACCGGGCAATCTAAAAGCACAAATATAGAGCGATCAATGATCACTTCCTTAGCAGGAAAAAGCAGTGGCGGTATCAACACAGGCCAACTCTCTCGTAGCACTGGTGGAATCCAATTAACCGAACGCTCTACAACTACCGTTGAAAGCCCCGTCGAACGTGCTGCACGTGATGCGGCGGCAAACAAAAAGCCTGGAAAACAACTCTCCAAAAAAATAGAGCGTTCAAAAGGAGCTGTCATTCTTAAGCTCAGTCAAAACAAAGGTGCAATTGATTCGATTTACCGCAGGGCATTAAGAAAAGACCCCACCTTGCAAGGCAGGGTCAATGTTGAAATTGTCATCGCTCCATCAGGAAAAGTTATAAAATGTGAAATTATTTCAAGCGAATTCCAATCGGAAGAAGTTCTGAAAAAAATCATCTCACGTATCAAGTTTATTAATTTTGGTGCGGAAGATGTAGGTGAATTCACAATTCAGTATAACTTTGACTTTCTACCTACATAACCGATGTTGCGCACCCACAACCTACAGTGGCAAGAAATTCAGCTTAATTTACTTAACAGCACTTCCGTGTAGGACCTCAAAAAAACCTGCTTCATTCAGCACAGTCACCCCAAGCACCTCGGCTTTTTCAAGCTTTGACCCTGCTTTTTCTCCAGCAACCACATAGTCTGTTTTTTTAGAAACACTACCACTCACTTTTGCACCTAACCCTTGCAACTGCTCCTTGGCTTCTTGTCGACTGATTCGGCTCAGTGTGCCGGTGATGACGAAGGTTTTTCCTGCAAGAGGCTTGTGATCGGTGTTGGATATTTCAATATCAGGCCAATTGATACCTGCTTCAATCA
>CAYXVC010000024.1:0-23834 GCA_964468225.1 uncultured Gammaproteobacteria bacterium | reverse complement strand
AACCGGTCATTTCCAATAAAACCTGCCACGCTCAGTGTGGCTTTGTGGCTCCAGTTTGAACCAGCTCCATCATAGATGAATACTTCTCCGGGGCTTTGGCTGGCCTTTCTTCCTGTGGCTCCCACAACCAGAGTGCTTCCCTTTAAGGAGACCGAACCTCCAAACGCTTTATCTGCTCCTCCATCTGGTGCGGTCAGCTTGACTGTTTCTTTCATTTCCGCTGGCCAGCCGTCTGCCGGTTTGACATAGACGTATACACCTCCGGAATCTGCACCACCTGAGTGGTCATTTAAAGGTGCTCCCAGAACAATGGTATTACCACTAATTGATGCGCCCATGCCCAGTGAATCTCCTGACCCTCCGCTGGTAGTTGAACCATCCGAGGCAGTTAGTTTTGAAACTTGTTGCCAACCAGAAGCTGTTCGCTCATAAACATAAGCGGCTCCCAATCCATCAAAATCTGCAAAGGCAGATACAATAGCCGTATCGCCATCAGAAGATACAATCCAGCCATACGCTGAGGCTGTAAAGGCATCACCGGCGATCAATTTGCTTTGGGATGAGACGGGAACTGCACCTATGGCCGTTCCCGAAGAAAAAATAAACAGACTTGAGAATAAGATATGCTTACGCGATTTCATAAATGAGTCCCCTCTTGGTACCACTTAACAATGAGAGACTACCCTGTCGAAAAATGAGTCCTTTAAAAAACCAATACTACAGTTATTTTTTGGTTTTATTCCGCTTAAATTAATACCCCTACCTTCTTACTGAGGCACTAATCAGATATACCATCGGCCGTAATAATTTTTTCTTTAATATATTATCCAACAACTGATACATTCTAAAATAATCACCAAAAAATATCAGCTCAGGTTGTTTTTAGAAAGCTTTCAGCCTAAAATAGCTACTTAAGTTTATAAAAAAAATAATATAAATCGGTCAGGTTGTTTTTATGAAGCTTTCAGCTCAAAGCAAAGCACTAAGTGCCTTTGCTATGAGTGAAAAAAAGGAACTTATCACTCGATTATTCAAAATTTCACCATTATTGTTTTTGTTAGGAGCAGAAAGCGCCTGGTCAGAAACCAATATGTCTTTAAATTTTAATACTGGGCCAGGTGATAATAGCTTTTACCCTGGAGCATGTAATATGAGTGGTGCCCCCGTCGCCGACAATGCCTGCGGAATATCCCCCGCTGAATTTCAAGCCGAACCAGACCCGGATGAAACCCCTTTTTTCCAAGGCACCTATACCGATCCCGACACTCAAATAAGTTATTGGCACATCATTGTTGGTGATCCGGGCACTGGGTTTGCCATGGAAAGCTATACCCCCATGATAAAAAGCTACGAATCAACAAGTGGCGGCAAACCTTCCAAAATATTCCAGCGTGGAACAGAATCATTAGAAACCAGGAGTGGCAATGGCTGGGATCCATTAGGGTTGAACCCCGCCAGAGATTTTGATTACACTGGCAACGCTACGGGCGACCCAACCAGAACCATCATGCGACAAGTGATGGGAGGCTCATGGGATGCAACCACCAACACCTGGAGCTGCCAGGATACTGATGAATATTGCTCAGAATTTCTGAAAGACAACTTCCTCTTCAAACCCGTAATTACTCAACAGATCAATGATACTGACTTTGTTCACAAGTTTGCTTTAGATATGAGTGCGATCACCTATGATGACAATACAACCGCAGGCGATCTGACTAATACACTTATCATTACTGACCCTGACATGCCTGATTTTGATCCCAAAGCAGGCGATTTCAAAATGAACAATGATAATATTGAGGTCAGCATGCCTGATTCAGGAACATCAACACTCAACCCTAACATCACAGGTGGACGCTACACTTATAGTCAATGCAGCGATCCACAATTATCAAAGGGAATGGAGCATTGCTGGCAAGACAACGATATCGATAACTGGGACTATCAAGAAGGAACCTACAGTTACGTAGAAGGTGATGCTGACGTTCTTAATTATGAATGGGATATGTACTGGGATCCTTCACAAAATGCAGGGCTTGCTGGCAACGAAAGTAAATGTGCAGGTGCCTTAACCGATAGCTGCTAATTTTTCAGCTTCTCATAAAACAGCCGATAAATAATATATAAGCAAACTCAACAGAAGTGTTGCGGGGGCGAATATGCCCCGAATATTATACAGACGGACTGTTTTATGAAATTTTTAACTCAGAGCAAAGAACCGCAGATTTTGCTTGTCTTGAGTAAAATAAAGAGCATTGCCATTCGGTTGTTCAAAATTTCGCCACTATTTTTTATATCAGGATCATTATACGCATCCGCTGGAATGACTCTAAACTTTAATGTCGGGCCGCATAACAATAGTTATGCTCCAGGAGCATGCGATATGAGCAATGCTCCTGGCTCTGCCATCGGCTACAGTATGTGCGGTATAGGCAGTATGACGACTGTTTCTGACCCCGATAATACTCGCTTTTTCCATGGCACATATACCGATCCAGACACATTTGCAACATATTGGCATACAATTGTCGGTGACCCAAGCACCGGGTTTGCTATGGAGAGTTACATTCTCAAAATCAATGCCTTTGAATCCACCAGCGGTGGTAAACCCTCTTCTGTCATGGGATGGAGCAAACCACTAGAAGTTTTTAGCGGTAATGGCTGGGATCCTCTTGGAATAAACCCTTCTCGAGACTTTAATTACACAGGCAATGGTACCGCCGACCCTACTAAAGTCATTGTACGACAAGTTATGGGGGGAACCTGGAATTCTACAACAGGTGATTGGAGTTGCAATACTACCGATGGATATTGCTCAGAATTCCTAAAAGATCAATTTTCTTTACCAGCCCTTCCACTTACTCAAAATCCTCAATTCATTTATAAACCAAAAATCACTCAAATAATTAACGAACCTGACATGGAACAAAACTTTGTTTTGGACATGAGCTCAATCAAATATGATGATGATACAACTGCTGGCAGCATCATCAACACACTGACTATTACCGACCCTGACATGCCTGACTTTAACCCCACTGCAGGTGATTTTCAGATGATTACTAATATTGATAATAATATCACGATCACAATCAGTAACCCTGACTCGGGATCCTCCAATCTCAACCCCAACGTTACCGGTGGACGCTACACCTACACCCAGTGCAACAATCCAGCAAGTTATTACGGTGTAGAACACTGCTGGCAAGACAATGATCTCAACAACTGGGATTACGAAGAGGGCTCTTACAGTTACGTCAACGGTGGTGGTGCCGACGTAATGAATTATGAATGGGATCTGTACTGGGATCCTTCACAAAACGGGGGCATTGCAGGCAATGAAAGTAAATGTTT
Source organism: uncultured Gammaproteobacteria bacterium (assembly GCA_964468225.1). Classification (GTDB taxonomy): domain Bacteria; phylum Pseudomonadota; class Gammaproteobacteria; order JAADGQ01; family JAADGQ01; genus S141-38. The sequence continues at coordinate 20,477 of CAYXVC010000024.1, read as the reverse complement.
GAATGGTTTAGGTGCAAATAACTGCTGATCACCATAGCTCAACCAATAGATCCAACAAGCGATCCACATGAGCTTTTGTGTGCGTTGCACATAATGTCACACGCAAACGAGCGGTTCCCTTCGGTACGGTCGGCGGACGAATTGCACTGACTAAAACACCTTGTTTTAATAACGCTTCACTCAAGGCAATAGCTCTTTCTGAATCGCCCACAATCAATGGTTGCATTGCCGTTTGGGAATTTGATAGTGGCAACTTCGCTTCTGTCGCTCTTTGGCGAAAATGGGCAATCAGCATCTGCAAATGATCACGTCGCCAATCATCATTTTTTAATAGCTCTAAACTCGTGAGTGTGGCGTATGCGACAGCGGGAGGCATTGCCGTTGTATAGATATAACTGCGAGCTTGCTGGATCAATGTTTCGATTACTGTTTCACTGCCCGCAACAAAGGCACCAAAAGTTCCAAATGATTTACCTAATGTGCCGACCAAAATCGGCACATCATCCTGCCCCAGTTCAAACGGATCAACCACCCCTCTTCCCTGCTGGCCAAGCACACCGAAACCATGCGCATCATCAATCATTAATACCGCATCATGCGCCTTGGCGAGCGACACCAACCGAGGCAACGGAGCCACATCACCATCCATACTGAAAACGCCATCACTCACCACCAGTGCAGAACCTTGGCATTTCACTAAACGCCGCTCCAATGCAGCACTGTCATTATGAGCATATCGCTGTAACCGCGCACCCGCAAGCCGAGCACCATCCAATAGCGAGGCGTGGTTAAGGCGATCCTGCAATACCGTATGATTGCGTTGGCAGAGCGCTGAAATCACACCGATATTCGCCATATATCCCGAGGAAAAAAGCAGTGCTCGCTCACGACCTGTCCATTTTGCAAGTGCATCTTCCAGTTCGTGATGAGCGCTACTGTGGCCTGTAATCAGATGCGATGCGCCACTGCCGACACCGTACATCCCAGCGCCCTCTTGCAGCGCTGAAACTACGTCAGGGTGATTAGCCAGACCCAAATAGTCATTACTGCAAAATGAGAGTACCGACTGGCCATTTACGATAACTTCAACCCCTTGCGGTGAAGAAACCAGACATCGCTTACGGTATAAGTTCAGCGTTTTTTTTTGCTCAAGTGCTTCAGACAATGAATCGAGGAGTGACACAATCAAAGGATCTTTGTTATCGTAAAACAGCCGACTATGCAAGGAATGCAAAATACTGTCAAGGGAGAAGCGTTATGGGTTACAACTGGCTAAAAAATCTACAAAGCAACTTTTTACCACCCCGCTGCCTGCTCTGTCATGCGGATTCAGAAACAGGGCTCGATCTCTGCATCGGCTGCCGAGATGACCTCCCTTTTCAACGCCACACCTGTCCACGCTGCGCACTGCCCATGCAAACAGATCAACTTTGCGGTCAATGCCAAAAAACCCCGCCCGCTTATGCCCAATGCATCATTCCTTTCCATTACGCACCGCCACTGGACTATATGATCCAGCAATTAAAGTACTCAAAGAAACTGACTTATGCTCGTTTATTAGGAGAGCTTATGGTGCAATATTTCAAGCAACCCAGAATAACCAGACCCGATCTGATCATGCCTGTACCCTTACACCCAAAACGAACCCGTGAACGCGGCTTTAATCAGGCACTTGAACTTGCTCGCCCCATTGCCAAATCACTCAACATTCCCATTGACAGTCATTCATTGCACCGTATCCGGCATACTCCAAAACAGGCAGGTCTGACCGCTAAGCAGCGCCATGAGAACCTCAAAAATGCATTTCATCTGAGTAAAAAAATCAAAGCGCCTCATGTTGTGCTATTTGATGACGTGATGACAACAGGAATGACAGTGGAACTATTAGCAACAGAGCTTATAAAAAACGGAGTGGCACGCGTGGATGTTTGGGCTTGTGCGCGAACAACTTGAATAACACCTACACTTAGCCCCGTTTTTAATCCATTAATAAGTAGGTATACTGCAACGCTGTTCTAATCGTCAGTTTTAAAGTATTAAGAGGCCATCTATGGACATCATGAATCAAATCAAACAATTAGTTGAAAGCAACGCAGTCATTATCTTCATGAAAGGCACACCACAATTTCCGCAGTGCGGTTTCTCCAGTCGCTCTTCAGAAGCACTGAAAGCATGTGGTGAAGAATTCGCATATATCAATATTTTTGAAGAGCCTGAAATTTATAAAAACCTGCCTCAATTTGCTGATTGGCCAACATTTCCACAAATCTATATTGATGGAGAATTAATCGGTGGCTGTGATATCACCATGGAACTTCATCAACGCGGTGAATTACAAAAAATGGTTAAAGAGGCTGTTGCCAAACGTGTATCCAGCTAGCTCAAAGATTTGCGTAATAGAGCACCCTTTCTTGTCATACGTTAGAATTAAGGATCCTGAATTCAGGAAACAGAAAATACCGACAGCCATAAAAACAGGTACGTAACATATGAGCACTGAAAAGCACCAACGTTTACTCATTTTAGGTTCTGGCCCGGCGGGTTACACTGCGGCTATTTACGCAGCACGCGCCAATCTGAATCCAGTTATTATTACCGGCATACAACAAGGCGGCCAATTAACCACCACCACTGATGTTGATAACTGGCCAGGAGATGCTGATGGCGTAGAAGGTCCTGAATTAATGGCACGAATGCAAAAACATGCCGAACGTTTTAATACCGAAATTATTTTTGATCATATTCATACGGCTGATTTAAGCAAACGACCCTTTACCTTAACAGGAGACAGCGGCACCTATACCTGTGATGCTCTGATTATTGCAACAGGTGCATCCGCAAAATATCTGGGGCTTCCATCTGAAGAGGAATTTCAAGGACGTGGCGTATCTGCCTGTGCAACTTGTGACGGTTTCTTCTACAAAAATCAGGATGTTGCTGTGATTGGCGGGGGCAATACGGCCGTTGAAGAAGCACTCTATCTCTCCAATATCGCCAAACATGTGACCGTCGTGCATCGACGTGACAGCTTCAGCTCTGAAAAAATTCTTGCTGACCAACTTTTGGAAAAAGCCAAAAAGGGCAATATCAGTGTTGAGTGGAACAGCACTCTGGAAGAGGTGTTAGGTGATAATATGGGCGTCACCGGCATGCGTATCGCTAATAAAGACGGAACAAAGAAAAATATTGATCTTAGTGGTGTTTTTATCGCCATTGGTCACTCACCGAACACCAGTCTGTTTAAAGGGCAGCTGGATATGAATAGCGGCTATTTACAAGTCACTGGTAGTTATGCGGGAAATGCGACAGCAACCAGCATTCCGGGGGTTTTTGCCGCAGGCGATGTCGCTGATTTCACTTACAGACAAGCCATTACGTCAGCCGGCTCAGGCTGTATGGCTGCACTAGATGCAGAGCGTTACCTTGATAACCTGAATACAAATCAATAAACGACAGATACCCACTGTAAATCAAAACTTTTATTTACAGTGAGTATCTCTGTAGACACAAGTGAAAGGATGCACTATGTTAAACAAAGAAGAGCGAAGAAATTTTTCCAGAATATCCACAAAATGTGGAATCACTTTCCAGAAAAGCAGCGAATCAGTCACTCACAATGGGGAAGTGATTGAGCTCAGTGCCAGCGGACTATCGTTCCTGACAAACCAGCCTCTTTCTATTGGTGCCACTCTGGATATTTCAGTGATTCCGGAAACAAAAATAACCCCTTCCCTCAACGCTACTATTGAGGTCAAACGCGTTACCCAAATCAATAATCAATATACAATTGCTGCAGAAATGACACAGATAAAAAAATAATCAACACCATAAAATGTGAATAACCAAAAACTTTACTGGCTCGAACCAAATACGACGACTGACAATCCGTTCCCACCCGTTGAGCACGCTTTCAAACAACCCAATGGGCTGCTTGCCGCAGGCGGACAATTAACACCTGACTGGCTTACCCAAGCCTATCTTCATGGTATTTTCCCCTGGTTTAACGAAGGCGAGCCTATTTTATGGTGGTCACCTGATCCGCGTGCTGTTCTCTTTCTTGATGACTTGAAAATTTCTCGCAGTTTACGCAAAACACTCAATCAAAACCGCTTTACAATCACTTTTGATAAAGCATTCATGCAGGTCATGCATGCCTGTGCAGCTCCCAGAAAAAATGCATCCAATACCTGGATTACACCAGAAATGCTCAATGCTTATAATAAACTGCACCAATCAGGAATCGCTCATTCGGTTGAAGTCTGGCAAAACGATGTGTTGGTTGGTGGCATATATGGTATTGCATTAGGTCAGGTATTTTTTGGTGAATCCATGTTTCACCGCACACGCGATGCCTCAAAGGTCGCTTTTGTAAAATTAGTGGAACGACTTCAACAACAAAACTTCAAATTAATTGACTGCCAAATACACTCGGATCATTTACAAAGTTTAGGTGCCACCGAAATACCACGCTCAGAATTTATAAAGTTGCTAAAGAACGCGCACGAAATATTTTGATAAAAACAGCACTTTCAGGCACTATACGCCTCTTTGTATAAACGGGTAAGTACACCTAAGCAGGTAATCAATGGCGAAAGAAGAACATATCGAAATGGAAGGAACGGTGATTGACACCCTTCCGAACGCGATGTTTCGTGTAGAACTGGAAAATGGTCACGTCGTAACAGCACATATTTCAGGAAAAATGCGAAAGCATTATATTCGTATCCTGACAGGCGACAAAGTCACCGTTCAGTTAACTCCTTACGATTTATCAAAAGGTCGTATTACCTACCGAGGCCGTTAAAAGCTCGTCAGACACTGTCCAAGAAGAAGCCCGTGCTATAAAATAGCACGGGCTTTTTTTAGGGCTTGCGACTGCGACTAACTCTCTACAGGCTCCTCAGCCTCGTTAATCTCAAATGACAACGCATCATCATCCAGACTGATTCTCAGATGCCCACCTGAAGCAAGGCGACCAAATAAAAGTTCTTCAGCCAAGGGCTTTTTAATACGATCCTGAATCACACGTTCCATCGGACGAGCACCCATCAATGGATCATAACCTTCATCGGCTAACCAGCTACGCGCCAAATCATCCACATCCAGAGTCACGCTATTTTTCTCCAGAAGCATCTCAAGTTCAATAAGGAATTTATCAACTACATTGAGCATTGTACGTTTTTCAAGTGTCTGGAACTGCACAATAGCATCCAAGCGATTTCGAAACTCAGGAGTAAATGCCCGTTTAATCGCCTCCGTACCATCCGTTGCATGGTTTTGCTTGGAAAACCCCATAGAGGAGCGCGACATCAGCTCTGCGCCTGCATTGCTTGTCATAACAATGATTACATTACGAAAGTCTGTTTTACGGCCATTGTTATCTGTCAATGTTCCATGATCCATCACTTGAAGCAAAATATTAAACAGATCCGGATGCGCTTTTTCAATTTCATCCAACAGCAATACCGCATGAGGTGACTTATTAACTGCCTCAGTCAGTAATCCGCCTTCGTCATACCCCACATAACCAGGAGGTGCGCCAATCAAGCGTGAAACAGAATGTCGCTCCATGTATTCAGACATATCAAAGCGCACCAGTTCAACCCCCATAAAATGAGCAAGCTGACGTGTCACTTCCGTTTTACCTACACCAGTGGGGCCCGCAAACAGCAATGATGCAATGGGTTTTTTCTCGTTCCCTAACCCTGAACGTGACATGCGAATGGCAGAAACAAGAGTATTAATCGCCTCATCCTGCCCATAAACAACCATTTTCAAATCACGATCCAGATTGCGTAATTTATCCCGATCCGAATTAGAGACACTCTGAGTCGGTACCCGAGCTATTTTAGCCACGACCTCCTCAATCTCTTTCACACCCATCGTTTCCTTTCGTTGATCAGGCGTTAACAAGCGCTGGTTCGCCCCCGCCTCATCAATAACATCAATCGCCTTGTCAGGCAGGTGGCGATCCGTAATGTAGCGCTCTGACAACTCCGCTGCCGACTCTAAAGCAGCTCGGGTATATTTGACATTATGATGTGCTTCAAAGCGTGATTTCAGCCCCTGTAAAATATGAATCGTATCTTCAACTGAAGGTTCATTCACATCAATTTTTTGAAAGCGACGTGCCAATGCATGATCTTTTTCAAAAACACCTCGGTATTCCTGAAACGTCGTAGATCCCATGCAACGCAGATCACCATTCGCCAACACAGGTTTTATTAAATTTGAAGCGTCCATCACACCACCGGATGCAGAGCCTGCGCCGATAATCGTGTGGATTTCATCAATAAAAAGAATTGAGCCTTGCTCTTTTTTAAGCTGCCCTAAAACAGCCTTCAGGCGTTTTTCGAAATCTCCACGATATTTAGTGCCTGCCAACAGAGCCCCTAGGTCCAGCGAATAAATAGTGCTGTTCATGATCACTTCAGGCACTTCACCATCCACAATCATTTTTGCCAATCCTTCAGCAATGGCTGTTTTACCCACACCCGCCTCACCTACTAACAATGGGTTATTTTTTCGACGACGACAAAGAATTTGAATCGTCCGTTGCACCTCATGCTCACGACCAATAAGCGGGTCAATTTTACCCTGTTTTGCCAATTGATTAAGATTAACAGCATAAGCCTCAAGTGGCTTTTTAGCGGGCGCTACACCTTTCTCTTCCTTATCAGAAGAAGTGCTGCTGAATACATCTTTTTCGGTATCTGAGCTCTCTTGATCACTCTCCCCGGCTTTTGTAATGCCATGAGAAACATAGTTCACAATATCTAGCCGTGTAATATTTTGCTCTTTAAGAAGATAAACCGCCTGTGACTCCTGCTCGCCAAAGATTGCGATCAGTACATTAGTACTACTCACCTCTTTCTTACCGGCAGATTGCACATGAAAAACCGAACGCTGCAATACACGCTGAAAACCTAATGTAGGCTGCGTCTCTTTCTCCTCTTTTTCAGGGAGCGTCGGGGTATTTTTTTTAATGTATACCTGAATATTTTTTTTCAGTTTATCAATATCGGTGTGACACGCCCTAAGCACCGCGGCCACTTTCGGGTTATCAAGCAAGGCAAATAATAGCTGCTCTACGGTCATAAATTCATAACGTTGCTCTCGTGCTTCATGGAAAGCCAGATTAAGCGTAAATTCGAGTTCCTTGCTTAACATAAAAAACCTCTTAAAATTCAAACATTAATTTTTTTCCATAGCGCACTGTAGTGGGTGCTCATTTTCCCTCGCAAACCCATTGACTAATGATACTTTTGTTTCCGCAATTTCGTACGAAAACGTACCGCAAACCCCAACACCTTTTGTATGCACTTGCAACATCACCGCCGTCGCTTGCTCCATATCCATAAAGAAAAAATTCTCGAGCACATGCACTACAAAGTCCATGGGTGTGTAATCGTCGTTCAGCAGCAGCACCTTATACATAGAGGGCTGCTTTAACTTTGGCTGCGATTCAGAGACCGCAAGACTATCACTGAAATGATCCGTTTCGTTTTCCATATCTACAACTCAGTATAACCAAAAATTGACAAAAATACGGGATATTTTTTCATAAAAAGATGAAATATAAAAGCTCATTAAATCATGCGGTCTTATCCTTATGTTTTATAAAATAATTACGCACATTAAAAAAACATGTAAAAAAACTTGACACCCCACCACCGGATAGTTGTATGATTGGAAATGATGGCTTGATATTTTTGGTCTACAATACATATAAATATCAATAAAATATTCAACTATCTGATTTTGGAGCCGAAAACTAATTTGAATGGTGGGATTCCATCATTTATTTTTTATTTATAGGTAAGTAATAAACTAAAAGAGGTAAATGACTATGGCAAAGGGAGTGGTGAAGTGGTTCAGCAACGCCAAAGGTTACGGCTTTATTGAACAGGAAGAAGGAAGTGGTGATGAAGTGTTTGCACACTTTTCAGCCGTCACTATGGAAGGCTACAAAACTCTGAAAAAAGGACAAAAAGTAGAGTATGAAATAGAGACAGGCCCTAAAGGCCTCTTGGCGAACGAGATACGACTAGCGTCGTAATCTCCCCCCAAACAAAAAAGGGGCGAAGGTACTCACCCCTTTTTTGTTACATATGAGAAATCACAGCGTCACCAAAGTTCGTACAGCTCAAGCATCTGCCTTCAGCCATCAATGACGATAGATCCCGAGTTACCGTACCAGCAGAAATTGCTCCCCCAACACCTTGCATTATTAAATCTGCAGCTTCCAACCACCCCAAATGACGCATCATCATTTCCGCTGAAAGAATTAACGAACTCGGATTAGCACTGTTTTTTCCTGCAATATCAGGTGCTGTACCATGCGTCGCCTCAAATACACCTACGCTATCAGAAAGGTTTGCCCCAGGTGCAATACCGATTCCACCCACTTGCGCTGCTAATGCATCCGAAATATAGTCGCCATTTAAATTCAACGTTGCAATCACACTGAATTTTTCAGGGCGCAGCAGAATTTCTTGAAGAAAAGCATCAGCGATCACATCTTTGATAATAATTTCACTTCCCGTTTCAGGGTTTGTCATCCGGCACCAAGGACCTTTATCAATCTCTTCGGCACCAAATTCTTCTTTGGCAAGATTGTAGCCCCACTCCTTAAATCCACCTTCGGTGAATTTCATAATATTTCCTTTATGAACAAGAGTGACCGAGTCCTGATCATTATCAATGGCATACTGGATTGCTTTACGCACCAAACGCGCTGTACCTTCTTGTGAGACCGGCTTGACCCCGATACCTGAAGTTTCAGGAAAACGAATTTTACTCACGCCCATTTCGTTTTGCAGAAAATCAATGACTTTTTTAACTTCAGGCGTGCCGGCTTGCCATTCAATACCCGCATAGATATCTTCAGAATTTTCACGAAAAATCACCATATTTGTTTTTTCGGGTGCTTTCAATGGGCTTGGCGTACCATCAAAATAACGAATAGGACGCAAACAGACATAGAGATCCAGCGCTTGGCGCAACGCCACATTCAAAGAGCGCATACCTCCACCCACCGGCGTTGTCAGCGGCCCTTTTATTGCCACCGCATATTCTTGAATTGCTTTGAGTGTCTCTTCAGGCAACCAGACATCGCCACCATAACGTGTGTTTGCCTTCTCACCTGCATAGACCTCTAGCCATGAAATGCGACGCTCACCGCCATAGGCTTTCTCAACAGCCGCATCGACAACTTTACGCATCACAGGAGTAATATCAGACCCTACACCATCACCTTCTATAAAGGGAATGACGGGTTGCAGTGGAACATTCAAACTAAAGTCTTCATTAACAGTAATTTTTTCGTAGCTCATGCATACTCCTTCAAAACACACAAATTAATCATGGATAAAAAAACACAAAGAATAACACACCATGAAGCCATCACATTTATTTGCTAGAATAAAGGCATACCGACTTTTTCTACCCGGCCCCAACATAATTAAAGAGAAAATAATGAGCAACCTTGACATCAACCTTCACACACACAAACAATTCAACACCGAACTCAAAGACCTCCACAATCAGGTGCTTGCAATGGGTGGATTAGTGGAGCAGCAACTAACGGATGCACTGGCTTCATTAACCGAAGGGGATCGTGCACGAGGTGATGCTGTCAACAACAATGATTATAAAGTCAACGCAATGGATGTCGCCATCGATGAAGAGTGCGCACAAATTCTGGCGTTAAGGCAGCCCGCAGCAAGCGACCTACGCTTTATTGTTTCAGTGATTAAAACAATCAGCGACATGGAGCGCATTGGTGACGAAGCAGCAAAAATTGCTCGTATGGCCGTCCAACTGGCCGATCAGGAACGCCCTAAAAACAATTATGCCGAAATTGAACATTTGGGGCAAAAAGTCCAGCAAATGGTTCGTGATACTCTGAATGCTTTTGCTCGCACTGATGCTGAAGCTGCTCTTGAAATTGCAAAAAAAGATGTCAAGGTCGATCGTGAGTATGAAGCCGTACTAAGGCAACTCATCACACATATGATGGAAGACCCCCGTTCTATTCGACGGGTGCTTGATGTGATATGGGCTGCACGCGCATTAGAACGTATTGGCGACCACGCCAAAAACATCTGTGAATATATTGTTTATCTCGTTAAAGGCAAGGACGTACGCCACACAAAATCCGATGAAATGGCTAATGAATTATTAAAAGGGAATTGACATATTTCTGTAATATTTGGTCATTATACTCCCACCATTAGAAACCAAAATTGACGTTAAATTAAACTCGGATAGAGGATTTCGTATGTTAAAAAAATCTGCCTTGACTGCACTTGCTTCAATCACATTATTGAGTGCATCTCAAACATTCGCTGCCCGTGATTATGTAACAATCGTAGGCTCGTCAACTGTTTATCCATTTGCCACTGTCGTAGCTGAACAGTTTGGTAAAACCAGCAAGTTCAAAACACCTAAAGTTGAGGCTACGGGCTCTGGTGGCGGGCTCAAACTGTTTTGTGCTGGAGTGGGTATCAAACACCCCGACATCACCAATGCATCTCGCCGTATTAAACAATCCGAAGTTGACATGTGTACCAACAATGGCGTCAAAGAGATCATTGAAGTGAAAATTGGCTACGATGGTATCGCAATCGCCAACTCAAAAAAGTCCAAACAGTTCGATCTCACGCTCAAGGATCTGTTTTTAGCACTCGCAAAAGAGGTTCCCGACCCCAAAGGCAGTGAAACTTTGATACCCAATCCCTATGAAAACTGGTCAGACATCCATTCAGGCCTGCCCAATAAAAAAATTGAAACATTAGGCCCCCCCCCAACCTCTGGTACACGCGACGCTTTTGTCGAACTGGCGATGGAAGGCGGCTGTAAAACTTTCCCATGGATTAAAGCCATTAAAAAACAGGATAAAAACAGATATAAATCAATCTGCCATACCATTCGTGAAGACGGTGCTTATATAGAAACGGGTGAAAATGATAATTTGATCGTTCAAAAGCTGACATCCAACCCAAATGCTCTGGGTATATTCGGCTTTAGTTTTCTCGATCAAAATACAGATAAAGTCCAGGGGGCCAAAATTAATGGTGTCGTAGCTGATTTCGATGCCATTGCCGATGGTGACTACCCGATATCACGCCCGCTTTATCTTTATGTTAAAAAAGCACATGTAGACAAAATACCAGGCTTCAAAAAATTCCTTGCAGAATTTACCAGCGACAAAGCTTGGGGCGAAGAAGGCTACCTAACTGATAAAGGCATGATCCCAATGCCTGAAGCCGAACGAAAAAAGTTTGCAGCCGATGTAAAAAACCTTAAAAAATTCTCTTTTGAGTAAAAGACTGGCATTATGAGCACCATTTTCGGCATTTGGATCTTCCAACTGCCGTTTGTTTTTATTATTCAGTAGATACCTAATGCAAACCTCTACTCTAATTTTATTATTACTCGCCTTAAGTACTATTGCCTACCAGTTTGGAAAGCGGCGCTCACTCAATATTGTGGGTGGCAAGGTCAGGGAATTACACTCGTTACCCAGCTATTATGGTTATTTAACGGCTATTTGGTGCGGCATTCCCGCGCTGATTATTTTTGGATTATGGAGCGCATTTGAGTCAACCATCATCACTCACCTGGTGGTATCCAACTTACCCGAAACACTACAAAATCTTTCAAGCAATCGCTTAAGCCTTTTTATTAATGACATAAAAAATCTGGCCAATGGTGGCATAACTTCTGGTGAAGTGGATGCCACCACTCAAGCGGCTGCACAGCATTACAATAACTTACGCTCTATCAGCAACGCAGCCCTGACTATCCTGGTTCTGGGGCTTGCCATCGCATGCGCTGCTTTTGCTGCAAAAAATATCAGCAAAGACAAGCGAGCGCGTAATGAGGTGGAGTTTGCAATTAAGGTTTTTCTGATTATCAGCTCAACCATCGCAATTTTTACCACGTTAGGTATTGTTTTATCCATACTATTCGAAGCGATTCGTTTTTTTCAGTCGGTTCCCATCACAGAGTTTTTATTCTCCACAAACTGGAGTCCTCAAATGTCCATTCGGGATGACCAAGTGGGCTCTTCCGGAGCATTTGGCTCTATTCCGCTTTTCACAGGAACTTTGCTTATTACAGCCATCGCCATGTCTATTGCCGTACCGATCGGCTTGATGTCTGCACTCTACCTCACAGAATATGCATCGCCTAAATTCCGCACAGTCGCCAAACCTTTACTGGAAATACTCGCAGGTGTGCCAACGGTTGTTTATGGCTTTTTTGCTGCACTGACAGTGGCTCCGATGATTCGTGATTACGGTGCTTTTTTAGGACTGGATGTCTCATCTGAAAGCGCTCTGGCTGCCGGAGTCGTCATGGGAATTATGATTATCCCTTTTGTCTCTTCGCTCTCTGATGATGTGATTAATGCCGTTCCACAATCCTTGCGTGATGGCGCTTATGGAATGGGCGCAACTAAATCTGAAACCATTCGAAAAGTCATTATTCCAGCCGCACTGCCTGGTATTGTTGGCGGTATATTGTTAGCAGTATCCCGTGCCATTGGTGAAACCATGATTGTCGTCATGGCTGCCGGCCTCGCTGCAAACCTCACTGCAAACCCACTGGAAACAGTCACCACAGTCACGGTACAGATTGTAACGTTACTCGTCGGCGATCAAGAGTTTGATAGTCCTAAAACAATGGCTGCATTCGCGCTGGGTCTGGTTTTGTTTATTATTACACTCACTCTTAATTTCATTGCGCTGTATATCGTCCGCAGATACCGGGAACAATATGATTAATTTATTTGCGATTCCATTAAGTAAAAAAACTTATAAACTATGAGCAAAGTAACCCCTAACGCGTTTGACAATAGTACGACCGCTCGTGTTCGAGCCGGTTTAAAGAAACGTTATGCACAAGAACGGCGCTTTCGTTTTTATGGTGTACTTGCGATCACTCTGAGCTTGTTGTTTCTTTCATTTCTGTTTTTCGATATCAGTAGCAAGGGTTACACCGCTTTTCAACAAACCTTCATTCAGATTGAAATTCACTTTGATGAAAATAAAATTGACCCGGAAGGCGGTCGTGATAGCGATACACTCTCTTCTGCAAACTATGGCGGACTGGTTAAAAGCAGCCTGCGCTCAATATTCCCCGATGTAAAAAAACGTAAAGAAAAAAAGAAACTCTACAAACTGGCCAGCCCTGGTGCGGCATTTCAGCTTCGTGAAATGGTGATGAATGATCCAGCAGTGATTGGTACTACAACACGTATATGGGTTCATGCAGATGATGATTACGATATGCTTATGAAAGGGCATATTGATCGCACACTTCCTGAAGATGAGCGACGTTTGAAGGATCAGGAAATTGCCTGGTTTGACCATTTAATTGAAAATAATTCTGTTGAAAAGCGTTTTAACACCACGTTTTTTACTTCCGGTGATTCCCGTGAGCCTGAATTAGCAGGTATATGGGGCGCTCTCGTTGGATCACTTTTAACACTCTTTATCACGCTGATCATCTGTTTCCCTTTGGGTGTTGCCACCGCAATTTATCTGGAAGAGTTTGCCCCTCAAAACAAATGGACAGACCTTATTGAAGTGAACATCAATAATCTCGCCGCTGTTCCATCAATCATTTATGGTCTGCTTGGCCTGGCTATATTTATCAATGTATTTCATCTGCCACGTTCGGCTCCTATTCTCGGTGGCCTGGTATTGGCATTAATGACGCTACCAACAATCATTATTGCCAGTCGCACAGCGCTCAAATCAGTCCCCCCCAGCATTCGACAGGCGTCGCTCGGAATTGGAGCATCAAAAATGCAGACGATTATGTTTCATGTGCTGCCACTCGCCATGCCGGGAATGCTCACAGGTACGATCATCGGCATGGCGCAAGCACTGGGAGAAACGGCTCCACTGTTAATGATCGGCATGGTGGCATTTATTGTCGATATTCCCGCAGGTGTTACAGACCCTGCAACGGTGCTGCCTGTACAAATATTTCTCTGGGCTGACAGCCCCGAACGTGCATTTGTTGAAAAGACATCTGCAGCAATTATGGTGCTACTTGCCTTTTTGATTATAATGAACTCACTTGCCATCTTCCTTAGAAAACGTTTTGAGAAGCGCTGGTGAGACATGATACAAATTTTTGTATCTAACAGGGTTACCCCTTTGTTTAGGAACGTGCACGTTCCTTATAATTTACAGGTTTAATATTCATGGGAAGCTCCAGCGTGACTGAACACAACAACAATAAAGCCGACGATCAATCTTACACAACAGTCGGCCAGATTACTGTCGATAACCCACGAATTACTTGCCATGATGTCAATGTTTATTATGGTGAAAAACAGGCCATACAAGATGTCACTATAGACATTGGAACCAATGAAGTCATTGCGATGATTGGCCCGTCCGGCTGTGGAAAATCAACGTTTTTACGCTGCCTTAATCGTATGAATGACACGATAGACAGCTGCAAGGTCTCCGGTAAAATTCTGCTTGATGATCAGGATATCTATGATAAAAATATGGATGTGGTCTTACTCAGGGCAAGGGTCGGCATGGTATTTCAAAAACCCAACCCTTTCCCTAAATCCATCTATGAAAATGTCGCATTTGGCCCACGTATTCACGGCTTAGCCAATAACAAAGCCGAGCTGGATGAAATCATCCATACCAGTCTGGAAAAAGCAGGGTTGCTCAAAGAAGTTAAAGATCGACTGGATCAGCCTGGCACCGCACTCTCTGGCGGTCAACAGCAACGTTTATGTATCGCCCGAGCCATTGCAGTCGACCCGGAAGTCATTTTAATGGATGAGCCTTGCTCCGCGCTTGATCCGATAGCAACAGCGATTATCGAACAGCTCATGGATGAGCTGCGTGAACAATACACCATTGTCATCGTGACTCATTCCATGCAACAAGCAGCTCGTGTATCACAGCGTACCGCTTACTTTCATTTAGGGAAGTTAATTGAAGTTGGCCCGACTGAACATATTTTTACCAACCCACAACACAAATTAACAGAAGATTATATTACAGGACGCTTTGGCTAACCGGCCGAATAACAAAATCATAAAGAGTTGATTTTGTTATTCTCTGAATTACTGACTGCGCAGCAATCCGGATCATTATTTAGTATCTTCCATGTTGCTTACTAATATAATTTGTTAGTTCTACGTGCTGAATATTCATACGCGCAACGATATCGTGCATATCACGCATAATGGCTTTCATCACTTTGTAAACAAGGCGTGGTGCTGTATCCATCAAGTTTTCAAAGTCCATTCTTTCAAAGCTGTATACGCGCGATTCACCTCTCGAAATGATTGAGGCCGTGTGTGACTGTCCAGTCACAAAGCTTAAAGCACCCGCAATGCTTCCGGCTTTCCGTGTATCCAACATCACACAACCTTCAGCATTTGATTTTGCAACCACCAGCGTTCCACTCATAACTCCATACAAATATTGGCTATCACAACCTTCTTTAATGAGATACGCCTTATCTTTTAGAGCGTGAAGCTCGGCAATGCTCGCCAGCAATCGGCATTCTTCATCATCCAGCTCTTCGCTGATTGAAGATTCTCTGACCGCATTAAAAAGCTCTTGATCCAAAGAACGCTGTTCTGTTTCATTGGACTGGCTCGAATCGGTCACTCGTACCGCAGTATCAAACATATTTCTTTCTTCCTGTGTCATTAAAATTATTGAGAGATCACTTTATTATTAAAGTTCATCACCCGTTCGTGCGCATCGTCACATAAACTGTATTTACCTGTTTTTTTTAATGTATTCCAATCAACTCAATAAAAACAATGTGACAAAAAAAAGCCTTACTCCCAAAGGAGTAAGGCTTCATTATCGGCATGGCCAGTCGAAACTATAATTTATAATTCACCGGTACGAAAAGAAACTCGCCTGACTCATGCCCACCGTGGCGAATGGGAGCATATTGAGGGGTTTGTTCAATATTGAACTTCGCTGCTGTTGTATGCACTTTATCAGCAACATCACGATATACTTTGTAACCTTCCAGTATATTTTCATTTGACTCTAGAGCAGTAAAAAATGCTTGCGCAAAAATAGAGTGGCTACCACCGCCGCTATCCATCACAGGCTTTATTCCGCCGGATGTTAATACGGTTCTTGATCGTGTTTTGGCCATGACATTCATCCATTTTTGACGCACTTCATCCGTCAAATCCACATCCAGCCTTGCAAGGGATGAGCGCGTTAATGAACCTGAATAACAAGAATCTGCAACCACTAATACATGCTTTGCACTCATCGCATTCAACTGCTCTGTAATTGAGACGTTGGAGATCCAGTTGGCGGTGCTATTGGGTTCTGCATCCACAGGCAACCAATACCCCTGCATATTTACCCTATCAATTTCACCATGGCCAGCATAATAGATCAGCAAGTTATCCTGATCTGTCAACTGCTCACGCAAGCGATTCAATTCAGACAAAATATCATAACGTGTTGCATTCACTAGCAGGCTGGTTTTAAAGCCATATTGATCCCGCAATATTTTTTCCGCCCGCTCTGCATCTGAAACAGCGGTCGCTAAATCAGGCATTTTTGGATATCGGTTATTACCAATAATCAAAGCATAATAAGAGCCAAAATCAATCGAACTCACACGCCTTGACTCTGCCTTATCCAAAGGCTTCGCTACTGTTGCGGGAGCATTGCGGAATTTAGGAATGAACATGAAATCAACCGTTGCCCGCCTGCCTTGCTTATCTATAGCTACAACAGAGACAGCGGTATCTGTCTTTTCAATCTCAACGTTTGTTTTAAAAACATTATTATGCGCCAGCTTTTGAGGCTGGTCATTCACCGTAATCGCAAGAAGACCGGCAGGTGCGGTCACTTTACCCACAATTAAACGCTCCTTCACGGGGGTACGTAATTTCACACTGGGAATGCCACGCGTCACCACAACGGGTGGATCAAGTATCTCTATGACAGGCCCGGCCAACTCAGTGCTCTGGCTTTTTTTCTGCTCATTGTTCAACTGATTTTCTTGAACCTTGACTGATTCCAGCTCTTTTTCAAGGCCGGTTTTTTGCTGCTTCAGTTCGGTCTCTAACCAAGCCAGCTCCTTCTTCTGGATTTTAATTTTTTTCTCTTCCTGTGCCAGCTCCTGCTTCAAGGATTTGACCTTATTCCTGGCGCCCTCAGTGTTTAAAGATTTTAATTTTTTATTTAAGTTCGCAATCTTGTTTACGGCCATACTGACAGCCATTTTACGTAATTTCAGTTTTCGCTCTGTTTCAGTCAGTTGCTGACGAAGTAACTGCGACTCTTGTTTGCGGCGTTCAATCTCTTCTCTGAGTTTTTGAGTTTCCTGCTCCACTGCGGAAGCCACGACCACCTCAATGGTGGAAGAAAACTCCAGGTCATCATCCGTAAGGCCTGATGCTTTGCGGTACCAATTCAATGCCTCGGCAACATCTTTTTCGATGCCCAAGCCTTTTTCATACATGTAACCCAAATTAATTTGAGCACTGGAATAGTTCTGTTCTGCCGCTTTTTTATACCAGGCAAAAGCTAATTTATAATCAGGCTGAATACCCAACCCTTTTTCATAAATTTCACCGACATTGGTTTGTGCTTCCGGGTCTCCGGCTTTAGCGCCAGCCAACCAAACCTTTAACGCCGTGCGGTAGTCAGAACGATCATAGGCGACATATTCCCCACCACGAATTTCACAATCAATCGCTGATGTTTTGATCGGACGACGCGGTGTCAGATACGTCATCTTGCCACCCAGTTTGCGTACCTGACCTGGCAACAAGCAGTCCACAATGAATAACTTTTCGACATCGACCTGTTTATTATCCGAAGCCATACCCACTTGCTTCGCCTGTTGCGCACACCCCCCGACAATCACCGTCATCAGCGCCACAACGACACTCAGTGTTAATTTGCTCATATCACTCACAGCCTCTTAATAATTATTCATGACCATTAATCTATAATACCTGATAGTCTAACAATAATTACCATTGAACCGATACAACATTCCACATTACTCAATAGGCCCTTCTACAATTTTCCATATACTATTGAGCGGGTTTTCTGTTTGACTCGCATATTGATACGTTCCCGCATCATATTTCCAAGTTGTAAAATCTTTATCTGCTCCTCCATTCCCTCGATCAACCCAACCATCACCTGGCGTATAAGTATAACGCCCCCCAGTCACATTAGAACGCCCTTCCTGACTGTCTGTTGCCATGTCAAAATAACCTGATCCGGGACTCTTCAAAGGCAGATCAGGGTCAGTGATTTTCATGATATTTATAATTTCACCAGCCAGCGCATCGTTGTCATAACCACTATTACTCATATCCAATTCAAAAAAACTTTGCATGTATTGAGCACTGTCATTGATGATTTGAGTAATTTTTGGTTTGAGTTTTAAATCCGCTTTAATAAACTCGTAACAAAAACCGGCATCACCACAACTCCAGGTACGGCTCTTTTCATCCCACTGCCCTCCCATGACTTGGCGCATCACAATTTTTGTTGGGTCGCCTGTTCCATTTCCGGTAAATTCAACACCGTTACCTGGATTACGACCTAATGGGTCAAACCCATTACCACTCTGCTGCTCATAGTTACTCAGGCGATAGGCCGAAGGTTTTCCGCCACTACTGGAATAGCTCCCTCCCGCACTTTGAACATAAATTTCATACGCAAAACCTGTCGCAGGATCACCAATAATCTGGTGCCAATACTGCACACCATCCACCATCACAAGATCCTGGAAAAAAGGGGTATCATCTGGCTCAGCCGCACCAGAACCACACATATCACCAAAACCTCCGCCCACACCACAATTCCCCGGCATTCCACTATTACCATCGGGCTGAAAATTTAATGGACGAGGAAAATCCGAGAAAACAGGGTATGAATACAATAATGACAAAATCATCATCACATGTTTTGCAGTAAGCCGCCGCATACAACCTCCTTGTTAAAGCAGACAATATTTGACTTACTCTATCGACCATTAAAATGGTTTTTATAAATGCTGGACGAGATATTCATCCCGATTTTTCAGAAAAGAAGGTTGCCAGGCGACATCGCCTATCAGAGACGGCAAAAGTACCAGTTAGAAAACCTACAGTTAAAGAAACTCGTAATCTTGTCTATTCAACAAAAATAGTTATTTTTTCAGATATTACTGGCGGGTTATGAGGAATATGAAGATGGTTTCCCAAAATTAATTGCAGGGTATGCTCTCCCTTTGATAATTCAATAGTTTTTTCTGTTTGTCCCCCACCAAAATGCATTACATCATTTCCCATAGCCTTATCCAAATCGGGGAGTTTTTTCCCATCAATGATCAGGTGGTGATGTCCTGTTTCCTTTTTATCCATACCGGCAGGGGATATTCCCATCCCTTTTAATCCAAACCTAACCGTAAATATTTTATTCACTGTTTCGCCATGAGATGGAGAGATGATATACAAGCTGGCATTTTCAGGTGAGGGTGATTTTTGTATATCGCTAGCCAGCGCAACGGAGCCTAATAGAAATAGTGTAACCAACAATACTTTTAGTGCATATTTCATGAAACTATCCTCACCTTTTAATTCATATTTATAAGGAACTAAACTGTATTAACTCACACATTAATAGCTTTAACAATAAAACTACCCAGTGTACGTGTATTATGCTGATTCCCATTACCATTGTGTGTTGGGATATTTAAAGATAAAGCAAGTTTACGTAATATTGGTTTTGCAGGAGTTATCATTTTTCCTTGTTGATGCACAGTTACAGTACCATTTTCATATTCGATGATTTTGTAACCTTCGTATTCAACTTCATTCACAATTGGTATTTCATCCAGGTTAATGTTGTTACGACCTGTACCAAATAATTTGCTGTAAGCAATTGTTCCTTTATGCATTAATTTTTCTGCTTCAGCAGTTGAAGAATCTAGCAAAACTTCTATTTCCAAGTCTTCATTTATGCGCATGATCATTATTCTATCTACTAAATGTAGAGTTTTAAGATTAAACAGCGCACCACCACTTGTAGTCGTAGTGGCGGTCGTCTTTACGCTAATTCTTTCTCCAACACTTGAAACAACATCATAGCCTTTTTCGTTTGTATTTGGAGCCATTTGCCCATTTGTGATAACACAAGCATACAGTTCACCGATACGCCCTACCAAATGCCGTGTTTCTGTTGCCAACACACCAAAAATTTCAACCTCTTGCTGCAATATTGCTAGATTATTTCCAAGGGATTGGATTGTTTGCATTTGGTTAAGAGCCATCGGTAGTTGATTCCCTTTTTTATTGAAGCTAGATGTTACGCACAGCGCCTTTTGATGCAGACGTTGCCATAGAAGCATAGGCACGCAATGCTTTAGAGACATAACGTTCCCGATTTTTCGGCTGCCATGCAAGGCTTCCTTTTCCATCCATCACTGAGCGACGTATC
>CAYXVC010000023.1:10067-24650 GCA_964468225.1 uncultured Gammaproteobacteria bacterium | reverse complement strand
ACATGAATGTCTAAAGTCGAACAAATCAAAAAATTACTCGCAGAGCGTATTCTGATTCTTGATGGTGCTATGGGTACGATGATCCAGCGCCATAAACTGGAAGAAGAGGATTATCGTGGTGAGCGCTTTGCGGACTTTCATGTTGATTTGAAAGGGAATAATGACCTGTTGAGTTTGACGCAGCCCGATATCATTCGTGATATCCATACAGCCTACCTGGAAGCGGGCGCTGATATTGTTGAAACCAACACATTCAATGCGACATCAACATCTATGGCGGATTACGAGATGGAATCGCTGGTGTATGAGTTGAATGCGGCGGGTGCCAGATTGGCGCGAGAAGCGTGTGATTTGATGACCGCTGAAACGCCAGATAAACCACGCTTTGTGGCTGGCGTGTTAGGGCCAACGGGTCGGACTTGCTCGATTTCACCCGATGTAAATAATCCCGGTTATCGAAATGTGACGTTTGACCAGTTGGTCGAATCCTATGTTGAAGCTATGCATGGTCTGGTTGAGGGCGGCTCTGACCTGATCCTTATCGAAACTATTTTTGATACGTTGAACGCTAAAGCTGCAATATTTGCTGTTGAGCACTATTTTGAGACCAATGACGTGCGTTTACCGGTGATGATTTCCGGCACGATTACGGATGCCAGTGGTCGTACGTTATCCGGCCAAACCACCGAGGCATTCTGGAATTCATTGAACCATGCTAAACCGATCAGTATTGGTTTGAACTGTGCGTTGGGTGCAGATGAATTACGGCAATATGTTGAAGAGTTGTCACGAATTGCTGATACGCATGTGAGTGCACACCCCAATGCCGGTTTACCGAATGAATTTGGTGAATACGATGAAACGCCAGAAGAGATGGCCGCAGCAATTGGTGAGTGGGCGCAGAGCGGCTTTCTTAATATTATTGGCGGTTGCTGTGGCACCACGCCTGATTTTATCAAAGCCATTGCAGAGGCAGTGAGCCAATACTCGCCCCGTCAACTGCCTGAAATAGAGCCTCAATGTCGCTTGAGTGGTCTGGAGCCTTTTAATATTGGGGCGGACTCTCTGTTTGTGAATGTCGGTGAACGCGCCAATGTGACCGGATCCGCCAAATTCAAACGCCTGATTCTTGAAGAGCAGTACGACGAAGCGCTGGATGTCTGTCGGGCGCAAGTAGAAAATGGCGCGCCAGTCATCGATATCAATATGGATGAGGCGATGCTGGATGGTGAGAAGGCGATGGTGACCTTTCTCAATTTGATCGCTTCCGAGCCGGATATTTCCAAAGTTCCAGTGATGGTGGACTCGTCAAAATGGCCAATCATTGAAGCGGGTTTGAAGTGTATTCAAGGCAAAGGCATTGTTAACTCAATCAGTTTGAAAGAAGGTGAAGAAAACTTTATTAAACATGCGCGTCTGTGTCGCCAATATGGCGCAGCTATTATCGTCATGGCATTTGATGAAGAAGGGCAGGCGGATACGAAAGCGCGCAAAATCGAGATCTGTAGCCGTTCTTATGACGTATTGGTTAATAAAGTCGGTTTTCCACCTCAGGATATTATCTTTGATCCCAATATTTTTGCAGTGGCCACTGGAATTGATGAGCATAATAATTATGCGGTTGATTTCATTGAAGCGACGCGGGAGATTAAAAAGAACCTGCCCTATGCTCTGATTTCGGGCGGTGTTTCAAACGTCTCTTTTTCTCTGCGTGGCAATAACCCTGTTCGCGAAGCGATTCATGCTGTTTTCCTCTATCACGCAGTCAAAGCGGGTATGGATATGGGTATCGTCAACGCAGGACAGTTGGCGGTGTATGACGATTTGCCTGAAGAGTTGCGTGAGCGTGTCGAAGATGTGGTGCTGAATCGACGTGATGATGGAACCGATCGACTGCTTGAAATTGCAGAGAAATATCGTGGTGATGGCGTTGTTGCAAAGGAAGAGGCGCAAGAGTGGCGTTCGTGGCCGGTTGAAAAACGTATTGAACACGCCATGGTTAAAGGGGTTGATAGCTATATCGTTGATGATACCGAGGAAATACGCCAGCAGCTTGATCGTGCTATCCATGTGATCGAAGGGCCGCTGATGGGCGGCATGAATGTGGTGGGGGACTTGTTTGGCGAGGGAAAGATGTTTTTGCCTCAAGTGGTGAAGTCTGCGCGGGTCATGAAAAAAGCGGTGGCACACCTGATTCCTTTTATTGAAGATGAAAAAGAAGAAGGTGCCAAGTCTGCCGGAAAGGTTTTGATGGCGACTGTCAAAGGTGATGTGCATGATATTGGTAAAAATATTGTGGGCGTGGTGTTGCAGTGCAATAACTTTGAAGTGGTGGATCTGGGTGTGATGGTGCCGACTGCAACGATTCTTGAAGAAGCTAAAAAACATAATGTGGATATTATCGGACTCTCAGGGCTGATCACGCCATCGTTAGATGAAATGGTGCATGTGGCCAAAGAGATGCAGCGTCAAGGGTTCACGATTCCGATGATGCTGGGGGGCGCGACGACCTCTAAAGCACATACGGCGGTTAAAGTGGATCAAAACTATGAACAGCCGACCGTCTGGGTCAAAGATGCATCGCGTGCGGTAGGGGTTGCACAAAAATTGATAAGCCAAACTTTGAAAGCCGGTTTTGTGGCTGAAGTCAGGGATGATTATGAGCAGGTGCGAGTACGCCACGCACAACGCCAATCTCAGGCAAAATGGTTGACCCTCGAAAAAGCACGCGCCAATAAAACGGATGTTGACTGGAATGGTTGCCAACCCACGACTCCAAATAATTTGGGTGTGTTTACTTTTAATGACTATTCGCTTGAAGAAATCACCCACTATCTGGATTGGACACCCTTTTTCTATTCGTGGGAACTCAAAGGGCGTTACCCAAAAATTCTGGACGATGCAGATAAAGGTGAAGAGGCAAGAAAACTCTTTGCTGATGCCAAAACCATGCTCAAACAGATTATTGATGAAAAGTGGTTAACGGCCAATGGAGTGGTAGGCTTGTTTGCTGCCAATAGTGTTGATGATGATATCGAAATCTACTCGGATGAAACTCGAACAGAAGTTTTACAAACGTTTCATTTTTTACGCCAACAACAGCAAAAACCATCAGGTAAAGCAAACCAGTGTCTGACTGATTTTGTGGCTCCCAAAGGAATAGATGTAAAAGATTACATGGGCTTTTTTGCCGTGACGACCGGTGTGGGGATTGATATAAAAATTGCCGAATTTGAAGCGCAGCATGACATGTATAATGCCATTATGCTTAAAGCGTTAGCAGATCGCCTCGCTGAAGCGTTCGCAGAATTAATGCATGACAAAGTACGTAAAAAGTTATGGGGCTATGCTTGTGATGAGTCACTGGATAACGATGCATTGATTGCTGAAAAATACCAGGGCATTCGTCCTGCCCCCGGTTATCCTGCTTGCCCAGAGCATACAGAAAAAGGGTTGCTCTGGAAATTGCTTGATGTTGAGAAAAATACGGGCATGACGATTACTGAGCATTACGCGATGCTGCCGACCGCAGCAGTGAGCGGTTACTACTTTTCACACCCTGATTCTAAATATTTTACAGTGGGAAAAATTAATCGTGAGCAGGTAGAAGATTATGCGGTACGTAAAGGTATGTCAGTGGATGAAGCGGAGCGTTGGTTAGCGCCTAATTTAGGGTATGAACCGTAAACAGGTAAATTAAATGCATCTTTTCAGGGTGTTGGAAATTTTCTATTTAAAGATTGGTTTTTAGCATTTAACTCAGTAAAACAGCCGATTGAATCGGCGAAAAACTTTGTCTTTTTCGACAGTTTTCTCTAATATGCGCTAAGAACCTGACTTATTTACTAGGTTGATTGGGGGGGTATACAGGTTTTCAGTTGAAATCAATAACGCTTTTTTCTTGTCTTATTTTAAAGTAAAACCTGTTTTTTTGAGGATTGTGAAAGCGTTTTAAAGAGCCGCTTTTTAAAACACTTTTATGATTAAGGAGCGAGCATGGGGGGAGTAGTACTGCTTTTACGCATTGCTGCGGCCATTTAGCAAGTTAATTTAAAATTGTCTTAAGGTGTATATATGGCTGGTGACACAATTAATATAATTGATAAGTCTGATCTTCAAGATCCGGAACGTCGGGGAGTTATGGGAATCGGTATTGCCACAGGTGCTGTGGCAGCCGTAGGCGCGGGCGCTGCGTGTATTCCGTTTATTCATAGTATGAATCCAACGGCAGATGTGCTTGCAAAAGCAACGACTGAAGTTGACATCAGTGATATCGCTGTTGGTGAATCACGCACTATCATCTGGCAAGGAAAGCCGGTGTTTGTAATGCATCGTACGCCAGAACAGATCGCAGGAGTTCAGGATAATGATGGGGGAAAAGACCCACAGCCTGATAGCGAACGCACACAAAAGCCTGAATGGCTTATTGTGGTGGGTGTTTGTACTCATCTGGGTTGTATTCCTAATACTGCAGATTCAGGTTGGTTTTGCCCGTGTCATGGCAGTGTTTATGATTATAGTGGACGAATTCTTGAAGGGCCGGCGCCCACTAATCTTGAAGTGCCGCCTTATGAGTTTTTGACAGATACGACTGTCAGAATTAACAAATCTTAAGGGGGAAACATTATGAAAGGAGTTATGGCCTGGATCGACGAACGCTTTCCGCTTTCGGCGATCATTCGACATGAATTAACAGATTATCCCGTACCACGAAATCTGAACTACTGGTGGAATTTTGGTTCATTAGCTGGTTTGATGCTTGTGATTCAAATTGCAACCGGTCTATTTTTAGCCATGCATTATAAGCCTGATATCGGTATGGCTTTTGATTCCATTGAGCATATGATGCGCGATGTGAACTATGGTTGGCTACTGCGTTATATACACTCAACGGGTGCCAGTGCCTTTTTTGCAGTGATATTTTTGCATATGGGGCGAACGCTCTATTACGGTTGTTATCGTAAGCCGCGTGAGCTGATGATGTGGACAGGGCAAATTTTATTGCTTCTGGTTATGGGCGCGGCCTTTATGGGTTATCTGCTGCCTTGGGGTCAAATGTCTTATTGGGGCGCTGCTGTTATTACCAATCTGTTTGGTGCGCTGCCAATCATTGGCGAATCGATTGTAGTCTTGTTGCGTGGTGATTTTGTTGTAGGTGATGCAACACTGACACGTTTCTTTGTTCTGCATTATTTAATCCCGTTCTTGATTGCAGGTATGGTTATTATTCATCTGGTTGCACTGCATACAGTGAAAAGCAGTAATCCAGAGGGCGTTCCTCAACCTGAGAAAGATGCAATTCCTTTTCATCCTTATTACACAATGAAGGACTTTTTGGGTGTTTGTATCTTCTTGATCATTTTCCTCGGTTTGGTGTTCTACTCGCCATCGAGTTTTATTATGGCTGACAATAATGTTCCGGCGGATGCGATGAAAACTCCATCCAGCATTGTGCCTGAATGGTATTTCTTACCTTTTTATGCAATTTTGCGCGCTATTCCTGATACACTAACGGGTGTTGTTGCAATGGGTGTTGCGACGGTTATTTTTGCAGCATTGCCTTTTCTTGATCGTTCAAGAATTCCTGGTGGTGGTCGCTTCCGTCCAGTTTATCGTTGGTCATTTGCGGCTTTTGTTGTGGTTGTGATTGTTCTTGCATGGTTGGGTGCGCAAGCCGCCGAAGAGCCTTATGTGACTTTGAGCCGGGTTCTTTCTGTACTTTATTTTGGCTTTTTTCTATCGTTACCATGGGTTTCTAAATGGGAAGAGAAATGGTTGCTCCAGCGTGGAACATTACCTAAAGAGGTTCTGGACTACATGGAAGCAGAAGAGAAAAAGGCAAATAACGGAGGGCAACCATAATGAAGAAAACTCAACGTATTTTGTGTGCTCTTGGCCTGGCTTTATCTGTATCAACAGTATCGGGTGCGCCTGGTAAAGTCGAATTGGCTGATGTGGATATTGACAAGAGTTACGAAGCCGCTAAACGGGGCGCTGAAACAGTGACAACACTTTGTATGAGTTGTCATAGTCTTAAGTACATTCGTTATAAGCACTTGATGGATATCGGATACACCGAAGATGAAGTCAATGCCCTGCGTGGCGATAATGGTATGGAAGAACCGTTAACGGCAATGATGCCACCTGAGGGAGCTAAAGCTGCTTTTGGTATGGTGCCGCCTGATTTGTCGCTGATGGCTAAAGCACGCGCCGGTGGTGCTCTTTATGTCTATACATTGATGGTGGGCTACTATAACGATGAAAACGATCAGGTTGATAACCATGCAATGCTGGGCACTAAAATGCCGGACGTGTTTGGTTATGCCGCCTTGAAGGGCGCTGATCGTGAAGCTGCGGAGCAAAAGATTCATGACGTTGCTTCTTTCTTGCACTGGACGCAAGATCCAAAAGAGAAAGAACGCCATGAATTGGGTAAATATGTGCTCGGTTATTTATTGCTGCTGTCTGTTCTTGCCTATTTTTTGAAAAGAGCAGTGTGGAGTCGTATTAAAGGGCGAACTCATCCATGGCCTGATCAACATTAATAGAGCCAGCCGATAATACTTCGGTGTTATCCAAAATAAAAAACCCACCGTCAGGTGGGTTTTTTGTATCTTTTTGTATCAATTCATGAAAACAGTATGACGATAAGTGCCTAGCTGTTAGAATTGCCAGTTGTTTTTCGTAATGGCATTTCATCAAAAAAGAAAAAACGAATGATTGCAGAGATAGAAAATAAAAATACGGAGCAATCTGAGCCACCTTTGATTGAAGTTCGTCAGAT
Source organism: uncultured Gammaproteobacteria bacterium (assembly GCA_964468225.1). Taxonomy (GTDB): domain Bacteria; phylum Pseudomonadota; class Gammaproteobacteria; order JAADGQ01; family JAADGQ01; genus S141-38. The sequence continues at coordinate 17,866 of CAYXVC010000023.1, read as the reverse complement.
GACGTTTCGGCATGGTTCGCGTACAATTTTTGATGAAATTAACCTTGATATCCCTGTCGGTAAAATAACCGCAATTATGGGGCCAAGCGGTACCGGTAAAACGACACTGTTACGCCTTATTGGCGGCCAGTTACTGCCCGATGCGGGAACGATCAAGGTGGATGGGGAGGATGTAAGCCAGTTATCACGCAGTGCACTGTTTAAATTACGCAAGCGGATGGGCATGTTGTTTCAAAGTGGGGCGTTATTGACGGATATTTCTGCTTTTGATAATGTTGCTTTTCCTTTAAGAGAGCACACTGATTTACCTGAAATCATTATTCATCACCTTGTTTTGATGAAGTTGAACTCTGTTGGTTTACGTGGCGCATACAGATTGATGCCTAATGAGCTTTCGGGTGGAATGGCGCGGCGTGTTGCGTTAGCACGTACGATTGCACTGGATCCGATGATGATTATGTATGATGAGCCATTTGCGGGTCAGGATCCGATCTCAATGGGCGTGCTTGTAAAATTGATCAAATTATTAAATACAACACTGAATATGACCAGCATAGTTGTTTCACATGATATTCATGAAACGACTTCGATTGCAGATTACATCTATATTCTTTCCGGGGGAAAGGTGGTTGGGTCTGGTACACCGCAGCAAATAAAAGAATCTGAATCAGCTCAGGTGCAACAATTTATGCAGGGTTTGGCCGATGGGCCGGTTCCATTTCACTATCCAGCTCCCGATTATAAAACAGAGCTTTTCGGATTGGATAGCTGAATGAATACCTGGATACAGCAGCTAGGGCAAGCAAGTATCGGCTTTTTTCAACGATTGGGGCGCGCCTTTCTATTTTTACTTGATGTGTTTCGAGCTCTTCCAACATCCTTCAAGCGTTTTAGTTTATTGGTTCGGCAGCTCTATTCTGTAGGCGTACTGTCAGTGCTGATTATTGTTGTTTCAGGCCTGTTTGTGGGAATGGTTCTGGGGCTGCAAGGGTACAATACCCTGGTTGATTTTGGTGCCGAAGAATCGCTGAGCGTCATGGTGGCATTGTCACTGGTGCGAGAGCTGGGGCCTGTTGTTGCCGGGCTGCTTTTTGCAGGACGGGCGGGTTCTGCATTAACGGCTGAGATTGGTCTTATGAAATCGACAGAGCAGCTTTCCGGAATGGAGATGATGGCTGTGGATCCTGTTTCTAGAATTATAGCGCCGCGATTTTTGGCGGGTTTAATCAGTATGCCGTTACTTGCAGCAATGTTCAGTGCCGTGGGTATTTTTGGCGGCTACATTGTGGGTGTCGGATTACTGGGTCTGGATGACGGTGCTTATTGGTCACAACTACAGAGTCAGGTTGATTTTCATGGAGACATTGTAAACGGTATTATTAAAAGTATTGTTTTTGGTTTTGTAATCAGTTGGATTGCGCTCTTTGAGGGGTATGATACAGTGCCAACATCTGAAGGTGTTGGGCGTGCAACAACACGTACGGTTGTTCATTCCGCATTAGCAATTTTAGGGCTCGATTTTATATTGACTGCCCTTATGTTTGACGAATAGTTCTGGGAAATAATGTCATGAGACAAACTAAAGCAGTAGAAATCAGCGTCGGGTTATTTGTTGCTGCAGGAATCGTTGCTCTATTTGTATTAGCGATCAAAATGAGTAATTTTTCCAGCTTTGATAATGGTGCAGTCTACGATATCACGGCTCGATTTGATAATGTAGGGGGCTTGAAGGAGCGCTCTCCTGTGTCAATGGGAGGAGTTAAAATTGGGCAGGTTTCCAGTATCAGTCTTGATAGCCAAACGTATGAGGCGGTGGTCACTCTGACGATTAATTCACAATATGCCGCTTTGCCGTTAGATACTTCGGCCAGTATTTTTACAGCGGGATTGCTGGGTGAGCAATACATTGCGTTAGAGCCTGGCGGTGAGGAAACCTCTCTGAAAAATGGCAGTGAACTGCAACTTACCCAGTCTGCTTTAGTGTTGGAACAGCTGATTGGGCAGTTTTTGTTTAATGCCGGTGGAGATGACGAGTGAAACGGATTTTATGTAGCATAGGGATGTTGGCAAGTGCTGCATTGTCGCCATGTATGGCAGAATCAACGGTCACGCTTTCATTGGATCAGGCGATTGAACGCGCTTTGCAAATTGATCCTCGTATCAGTGAAAAGCAGTATTTTGTCTCGAAAGCAGAAGCTTTGTTGGAAGAGGCGCAAGGTTATGGCGATATTTCTGCCGATATTATATTGTTTGCCGGATTGACCAGCGGGCTTGAGGGTGGTTTTTTTGAAGCTGATGGCCAAACACTGCGTACAGATCGATATGACTTCGACGGTTTATCAGTACTAACACAATTGAGTTTTAATGTTATTAAACCACTGTATACGTTTGGCAAGCTTGAAAACTACAGTGCGGCGGCTAAAAATAATATTGAAGTTAAAGCGGGTGATGTACAGATACAGCGCAATGCCACTGTACTGGATGTAAAGCGTGCTTATTATGGTTATCTGTCGGCGCGTGATAGCCGGAAAACTCTGGAGACGGTTGATAAACGTTTGGCTTCTGCCATTGAGTTGGTCACCGAATGGCTTGAGGAAGGGGAGGGTGATGTTTCTCAGTCAAATCTTTATGCCTTGCAAGCCGGGCGTGCTGTACTAGGTCGTTATATGGCGCAGGCGACAGGGCTTGAACATGTTGCGCTGGCAGGTTTGAAAATGCTTTCGGGTATTGAGGGTAATGTTAATGTAGAGCTGTTTGATAAGGCGATCAGGCCGGTTGAGCTTCCTGACTTGACAAAAGAAGAGTTGCGCGAAAATGCCTTGTCCCAGCGCCCTGAAATGGCTCAGGTCAGTGCAGGTTTATCGGCACGCAGAGCGTTGGTTAAAGCAAAAAAGGCAGAAAAACGGCCCAATTTGTTTGCAGGAGTTATTGGGCTTGCAATGCATTCGACAAACAGGGATCGTCTGGACAATCCATATATTTATGACCCTTTTAATGATTATGGGGCGATGCCTATAGTTGGTATGAATTGGAAGTGGGCTGGCAGCGTACAATCAGCAAAAGTCAGACAGGCCGAAGCGGAGTTAAATGCGATGTTGGAAAAGTCCAGGTTGGCGAAGGTGGGTATTCCTTTTCAGGTGGCAGAGCAATACTATCAAGTGCATGCATACCATGAAGCGGTTAATAAACTGGCGGAAGGCAGTCGCGCAGCGCGGCGCTGGATGGTGGCAAGTTTTGCTGATTTTGAAGCAGGGCTGGAAAAGCCGGAGCAAATCATATTGGCGCTGCAAAGTTATGTGTTAGCACATACGGATTATCTTAAAACAACATTTGACTATAATATGCACGTTGCTCAATTAATGAATGTGACAGGAGAAAAACAGTGAAAATACGCATTTTAATTGCTGTACTACTCATCTCTTTTTTAAGCCCGTTATGGGCAAGTTCTGCGCCACAAAAATTGGTGATAGAAACTTCTGAAAAGGTGATTGCCAAACTGAAAGAAGAGCAGGCAATCATTAAAGAGCACCCGGGGAAAATTTTTTCACTCGTTGAAGGTCTGGTGTTGCCTCATTTCGATTTTGAACGCACCTCAAAGTGGGTTTTAGGAAAATACTGGTTACGTGCAACAGATCAGCAAAAGCAGCGTTTTGTTGTTGAGTTCAAGCAGCTTCTCGTGCGTACTTATGCTAAGTCACTGAATGAATTTATTGATAAGGAATTCAATTACCTTCCTTTTCGTGGCAAAGAGGGTGCTACTAATGCAACCGTGCGTATGGAAGTGGATGAACCGGGTGGCTTTCCAATTCCAATCAATTATAAACTTCACCTGAAAGGGGATGCCTGGAAGTTGTACGATGTGGAAGTCGATGGTATCAGTCTTGTGACTAACTATCGTACCAGTTTTTCAAAAGAGATCCGTAAAAAGGGTCTCGATAAATTGATTGAAAAGTTGGCCAGAGGTAATCAAAAGTCTGAACCGAATCGTAATGATGGGTGACCTGTCTGCGCAATTAAAAAAAACGGCTGATCATCAGTATCAAATTAGTGGATCGCTGACCTATGCCAGTGTTCCTGCGCTATATGACGAAAGTTTATTCTTGTTTAACATTGAAAGCGGTGAATTAGTGTTAGACTTTCAGCAAGTTGTCCACGTTGATAGTGCAGGGTTTGCCTTGGTGGTCGAATGGCAACGCTTGGCAAAACAAAAAAATAAAAATTTGTTATGTCACCATATTCCAGAGCAAATGAAAGCAATCGCAGAACTCAGCGGACTTTCGATGCTTTTAGGCCAATAGTTTATTTTTTGTGAGATTAATTGAGAATGCAACCTGAAACAATCCAAGAAATGATAGAGAGTAATTTACCTGACAGTCAGGCTGAAGTATGTGGGGACGGTCGCCACTTTCAAGCGGTTGTGATCTGTGATAGTTTTTCTGGCAAAGGAATGTTGCAACAACATCGCATGGTTTATGCGGCGTTAGGTGATCAAATGGAATCAGCGATTCACGCACTTTCTATTCGTACTTATACTGTAGCGCAGTGGGCTGATGCTCAAAATACTGGTAATGCTGCGTAATTTTTTAACTTAAACTTTAATTTATATTATCAATGGATAAATTAGTAATCACCGGCGGAGTGCGCCTGGATGGCGAAATTCGTATCTCCGGCGCCAAAAATGCTGCGTTGCCAATTCTTGCTTCGACTCTGTTGGCTGATGAGCCGGTCACCATTTGTAATGTGCCTCATTTGAATGATGTGACAACCACCATGGGTCTGTTGGGACAAATGGGTGTGCAATTGGTCGTGGATGAAAAAATGTGCATTGAGATCGATGCCACGACGATCAAGACATTTGAGGCACCTTATGCATGGGTTAAAACCATGCGAGCCTCCATTTTGGTGTTAGGGCCTTTGTTGGCGCGCCATGGAGAAGCTAATGTTGCTTTGCCGGGGGGGTGTGCGATTGGTTCTCGTCCGGTCAATTTGCATATTTCCGGGCTGGAAGCGATGGGTGCGACCATTTCAATTGAAGGTGGTGTGATTCGGGCACGGGCTAAACGCTTAAAAGGTGCGCATCTGTTATTAGATCAAGTGACTGTGACCGGTACTGAAAATTTAATGATGGCAGCGACACTGGCCGACGGACAAACGGTAATCCAGAATGCTGCGCGCGAGCCTGAAGTGACTGACTTGGCAAATTGCCTGATTCAGATGGGCGCCAAAATTAGCGGTGTCGGTACTGATACCTTAGTGATTGATGGCGTTGAACGCCTGCATGGCGCGCAATATACCGTATTGCCTGACCGCATTGAAACGGGAACATACCTTGTTGGTGCAGCGATGACTCGTGGCCGTATCAAAGTTAAGGATACTGATCCGAGTTTACTGGAAACGGTTCTGATTAAATTACGTGAAGCGGGTGCTCATATCGAAACAGGTGACGATTGGATTGAACTGGATATGAAAGGGCAGCGCCCCAAGGCTGTTGATGTGCAATCTGCGCCGTACCCTGGTTTTCCAACCGATATGCAAGCTCAGTTTACGGCGATGAATGTTGTTGCGACCGGTGTGGGTGCAGTGACAGAAACGATTTTTGAAAATCGCTTCATGCATGTGCAAGAGCTGCAACGTATGGGCGCTAAAATTAAATTACGTGGCAATACTGTATTCTGTACAGGTCAGGAAAAATTGACAGGTGCGCCTGTGATGGCCACTGATTTGCGTGCTTCAGCCTGCTTGGTATTGGCGGCTTTGGTGGCGACAGGTGAAACAGAAATTTCCAGAATTTATCACGTTGACCGTGGCTATGATCACATTGAAGAAAAAATGGCTCAATTGGGTGCGACCATTCGCAGGGTTTCTTGAGTAGTACTAATGGATAATAAATTGACGATTGCCTTATCTAAAGGGCGGATTTTAAAAGAGACTTTACCGCTATTGGCTTATGCCGGAATTGAACTTCGGGATGATCTGGCGACCAGTCGAAAGTTGATTTTTGATACCAATCACGACGATGTGAAGTTGCTTATTATTCGAGCATCGGATGTGCCTGTTTATGTGGACTATGGTGCGGCAGACGTTGGTGTATCGGGTAAAGATGTATTGATGGAGTATGGTGGTGAAGGCATTTACGAGCCATTGGATCTTGAAATTGCTAAATGTCGCTTGATGGTGGCGGGGCCGGTAGGGGGTGTTAACCCCCAGGGTCGGCTGCGTATCGCAACAAAATATGTCAAAACAGCCAAGCGTTATTTTGCAGCGAAAAGTGAGCAGGTTGAAATTATCAAACTCTACGGATCAATGGAATTAGCTCCTTTAGTCGGTTTGGCTGATGCGATAGTTGATTTGGTGGATACCGGGAATACTCTTGTGGCCAATGGTCTGAAACCTTATGAGCATATTGCTGATATCAGCTCTCGTCTGATTGTGAATAAAGCATCCATGAAAATGAAGCATTCTGTGGTGAAAGGCTTTGTTGATAAAATCGAAGAAGCGGTTGCGCAGCGTAGAAATTAATAGGCTCTCGTTATGAAGATTAAACGCCTTAATAGTCAAGAAAATGCTTTCTGGTCACAGTTAGATCAATTGTTGGCATGGGATGAAGCCAGTGATGATGCTGTATTCAAAACAGTCAATGGCATACTGAGCGATGTTCGAAAGCGAGGTGATAGCGCGGTTGTTGAATATACGAATCGCTTTGATCGCATGAGTGTTTCTAATATGTCTGCATTGGACATCAGCAGTGACCGTCAGCAAAAAGCGTTGCAGTCGATCACTGCAGAGCAGCGTAAAACACTGGAATTTTCTGCCGAACGTATAAAAAGTTATCACGAACATCAAAAAATTGAGTCGTGGTCTTATACCGAAGCAGATGGCACGATGCTGGGGCAGAAAGTCACACCACTTGAGCGAGTCGGTTTGTATGTTCCTGGTGGAAAAGCAGCATACCCATCCTCCGTATTGATGAATGCGATTCCTGCGAAAGTTGCAGGTGTTAAAGAATTAATTATGGTTGTGCCTACACCTGATAGTGAGGTCAATGATCTGGTATTAGCGGCTGCTTGTATTGCAAATGTTGATAAAGTATTTGCGATCGGTGGTGCTCAGGCTGTGGCTGCATTGGCTTATGGAACTGAAACCGTACCGCAAGTTGATAAAATTGTAGGGCCGGGTAATATTTATGTGGCCACTGCCAAGAAAATGGTGTTTGGTACGGTGGGCATTGATATGATTGCCGGGCCATCGGAAATACTGGTGATCTGTGATGGTCAAACAGACCCTGACTGGATTGCGATGGATCTGTTTTCTCAGGCTGAGCATGATGAGGATGCGCAATCTTTATTAGTCTGTCCTGATGCTGAATTTATTGATAAAGTTGAAGAGAGCATAAATCGTCTGTTGCCGACAATGGAGCGCGCTGAAATTATTGAAAAATCACTGTCCTCCAGAGCAGCATTGATTCAGGTGGATGATTTGGCTGAAGCGGCTAAAGTTTCAAATTATGTCGTTCCTGAGCATCTGGAGCTGTCGGTGGAAGACCCTGAAATATTGGTTGAAAGTATCAGTAGTGCGGGTGCGATATTCATGGGTCGTTATACGGCTGAAGCGGTGGGCGATTATTGCGCAGGGCCGAACCATGTCTTGCCAACCTCGCGCACGGCACGTTTTTCATCACCATTGGGTGTTTATGATTTCCAGAAACGTTCCAGCTTGATTATGTGTTCGAAAAAAGGTGCTTCTCGATTAGGTGTGCCAGCATCAATACTTGCGCGTGGCGAAGGTCTAACTGCACACGC
>CAYXVC010000023.1:0-9967 GCA_964468225.1 uncultured Gammaproteobacteria bacterium | reverse complement strand
TTGCTGCAAAAATTGATCGCATGGAATGCAGGGAATTCCATTGATGCTTAATTTTTCTTTTCCTAAATAAAGTAACCCTGTCGTTGCTTCGGGGTAATCTTCTTTAAAGCTTTTCAGTGATTTCAAATCTTTATTATTTATCTTGGCAGAACGTTTCACCTCTAATGCAATGAAGCTATCTTCCCCGTAAATAATAAAATCGATTTCACTTCCTGACTTAGTGCGCCAGTAATATAATCGATGCGTGTTGTGTTGATAAGCACACCAGGCACGTAAGTGCTGAGCAACGAGACCTTCTAACGCCACACCTTCTATTTCCTCCACTCTATCGAGTGGTCCGTTAGGCCGTACGGAACGAAAAACTCCTGTGTCAAAATAGTAAAATTTTTCGTGTTTAATGAGGTTTCGCTTTGCTCTTTTGCTAAACACGGGTATGCGAAAAGAGAGGAGTAAGTCTTCCAATATTTCGAGATAACCTTCTACAGTTTTTCTGCCGACTTCACATTCCCTGGCAACTTCAGAGATATTGAGCACGGATCCGTGTGAAAATGAGATGCTTTCAAGAAAGCGAGAAAAATTTCCTGTGTTGCGTACCATGCCTTCAGCTTGGACTTCTTCTTTGAGGTATAAGGTTAAATAAGCATTCAACCTAGCCTTTGCATCAGAAGATTGGGCAATGAGTGGAACAAGTCCATACTCCAATGCTGTGGAAAAATTAAACTCTGCTCCCAATTCACCCGCCATAAAAGGATGAAGGGAAGCGGTTAGCAAGCGTCCTCCCAATAAATTTGCAGCTCCCCTTCGCAGTTTGCGTGCGCTAGAGCCCGTCAAAATAAAGGTTAAGCCTTTTTTAGCCTCAATCAATTGATGTACCACATCTAGCATAGTGGGAACTTTCTGTATTTCATCAATTACAACGGTTAATTTTTTCGGGTTTCCGTCAATCAGCTCAACAAGTTTTTCAGGTCTGGCTAGATAAGTTCGATAGGACTCTGGTTTCAATAAGTCAACCCACAAAGCTTCTGGATACATTTCATGTAAAAAGGTGGATTTTCCGGTGCCACGAGGCCCAAACAGTAGATAGCTTGCTTTAGGTGGGTGAAAAAAACGACTTTTAATTTCCATTTCATCTTCTTTTTTGGCAACTTAAGGGTGAAAATAGAAGGTTTTTTGAGATTTGTCAATCAAACAACTGGGGTCAAAGTAAAATTAAATGTTCTACACTGAATACCGGGTTGAAAAGTAGAGTCGTTTTATAAATCTACACCCACCCGCACAAGCCCCCAAGGTAGCGGTTCCGTAACAACACCATTCAACTCTCCCCATTTTCGCGCCTTGGTTAAAATACGGCCGTTGCTGTATTTGGCTATCTGTTTCAGCTCCTTGGGTCGAATCTGGTTAGTCCATTTTACTTCAACCGGCCAAAACTTCTCACTGTTTATATAGGCCACATCAACTTCACCTTCGGCCTTGATGTAGAAGGTCGGGTAGGTGCGGCGGTAGTGGGTTGCTACGCAGGCCTCCACTAATCCGGAGCAAAGTTGGGGGTCTTTGGTCGCCGGGAGCATCTGGCTGTTGTACGGGTCTTGAGCCGGGTGCAACCAGGCCCTTATTGCATGGTAGATGAAGGGGTCGGTGAACATCAACTTGCGTGCTTTTTTTGGCGCGGCGACCAGTTTGTCTTCCAGCAGGGCTGGCTGGATAAAGAGTGCGTCCATTGATGAGAGCAGGGCTGCATAATCGGCTACAGTCTTGGGATGGTCGATTGAGAGGTCTCGGGCCAGTGCGTTCCATGTTATCTGGCTGTTGTAGCGTTTTATGATTGCTCCCAATATCTCACGCAGATAATTTTCTTGCTTCCCCCGCTTCAACATGTCACCCCTAATCCAATCTGAATAAGTGCTGAGCGTTGATTCGCCAATATGACCCAGTGCAGTTAAATCATTAATCGCGGTAAGGTATCCACCATGCAGCAGGTAGGTCTGAAATTCCTCATATAGGCGATCAAGCATATCTGGCGAGGGTTTTTTGCCGGAAATTATTGTTTGGTCCAGGTCAGGAGCTGCCTGTTTCAGTTGTACCACTTCTCTGAATGACAGGGGGTACATGTGGTAATCTACCTGCTTCGATCTACCCCTGCGCCCCGGAAAACGCATCCGTGCCTCCTGAATCAGTGCGAGATCTGAACCGGTCAATAGCAGCACCACATCTTCCAGCAAACCAGCATCCGCTGCGTATTTCACCGCCTTATCCCAATCCTTGATGTAGGTGACTTCATCAAGCAACAGGTAGCGTAGGTGGGTGTCTGGCATGGTGGTGAGTTGGGTCTGCATCAACCGCAACAAGGCGTGATGATCGTCTATTAACTCACCGGAGAAAAATGCAATCGCGGTTGGAGCCACGCCCTCGGCCAGCAATAGAGCCATCCACTGTTTAAGCAATGTGGTTTTGCCGATCTGACGTCCACCACCGACAGTATAGATGCCAGGAATATTCCTGGGCAAGTCATTCAAGAGTGCTGGTGAGTGGGCATAGGGTTGTCGCTTGAGTTGGCGCAGCTGTGGATCAATGTCCTGGAAGTTTTCCGGGTCATTGATGTGGGCATTGTGAGGCAGAAATCTTGAGTCCATAGGCTGAGATTAAGTCATTATCTAAATTTAGTCAATGATCGATGACTAAATTTAGATAATGACTTAATTATGAGGCAACCATGTATTTAAGTTCGCTCGCAACCTACCAATGACCGTGGCTTTTTTTAACTTAATAACATTGGGAAAGGTTCCATGTTCCCTTTTTCTTTCGCTATAAAAATACCGCTAAGAGCACAATTCCCAATAGTAATCGGTAGATGACAAAAGGCGTCATGCCGATGCGGTCAAGCAGTTTTAAGAAAAAGTGAATACAAAAATAAGCACTAACCGCTGAAAGTACAGCTCCCAGAATCAGTGGCAACCAGTCATCGCCTTTTGCATGTTCGAGATAACCGACTGTCTCCAGTCCGCCTGCTAAAACAATAATCGGAATGGAGAGCAGGAATGAAAATCGTGCTCCGGCCTCACGTGTCATGCCGAGCAGGAGTGCTGCAGTGATCGTGATTCCCGAGCGTGATGTGCCAGGAATCAGTGCTAATGCTTGAGCGCAGCCAATGACAAGCACATCAAACCAGACGATGCTGTATTCGTTGCGATTTAGTTTTCCCCTACTATCCGCAATCCATAATGCGATGCCAAATACAATGGTTGTAATCGCAATGACGATAGGGCCACGCAAATTTTCTTCAATGAAATCCTTAAATATCAGACCGGCAAGTCCTGCCGGGATAGTGCCTAACAGTACCGCCCATGCCAGTTTGCTCTCTTTGGTTTGTCCTTTGCCTGCAAGCGAAGCAAACCAGTCCATAAACATCTTGCGGAGCTCATGACGGAAATAGGCGACAACAGCGGCCAATGTGCCCACATGAACTGCAACATCAAAAGCCAGTCCCTGATCTTCCCAGCCCGTTAAGGCTGGAACTAAAATCAGGTGTGCTGAACTGGAGACAGGAAGAAATTCGGTCAGCCCTTGAACAATGGCTAAAACGGCTATTTGTATGAAATCCATAAAATTACTTTAATTAACGTGTTCGGGATTCGTTATCAGGCAGGGTGACATTGAGTTCCAGCACAGAAAAATGATCATTTTTATCAAGATTGACTTTAACCTGCTCTTTATCAATGTCTACATACTTACTAATAACGGCTAAAATCTCTTTCTGCATTTGAGGTAAGTAGCTGGGTGTTTTTCCACGTTGAGAACGTTCGTGTGCAACGATGATCTGTAGACGCTCTTTGGCCAGTGACGCGGTCTTCTTTTTCTTGGGTGTACGAAAATAGTCGAGCAGGCTCATCCTTTGCCTCCGAATAATCTTTTAAATAGTCCAGGTTTTTCTTCCGTGATAAACCGTAGAGGAACTTCTTTGCCAAGGAAGCGATCAATGGCATCACTGTAGGCTTTTGCTGCATTGCTCTCATCATCCAGTATGACGGGAGAGCCTGCATTAGAGGCTTTTAATACATCTCCTGACTCAGGGATGACGCCGAGCAATGGAATGGCCAGAATATCTTCAATATCTTCAATGCAAAGCATATCACCGTTTGCGACGCGTGTTGGGCAGTAGCGAGTGAGTAGCAGTCGTTCTTTCACAGGATCTTCACCACGCTCTGCACGGCGGGACTGGCTGGCCAAAATACCTAGAATGCGGTCTGAATCACGAACAGAAGAGACTTCAGGGTTGGTCACGATAATGGCCTCATCCGCAAAATAGAGCGCCATTAGTGCGCCGTGTTCGATTCCGGCGGGGGAGTCACATACAATATAGTCAAAACTGTGTTCATTGGCCAGTTGGTCGAAAATACGTTCGACCCCCTCTCGAGTCAGGGCATCCTTGTTGCGTGTTTGCGATGCGGGTAGCAAAAACAGATTATCGACACGTTTGTCTTTGATCATCGCTTGATTCAAGGTGGCTTCTTCATTAACAACGTTGACAAAATCATAAACAACGCGGCGCTCACAACCCATGATCAGGTCAAGGTTGCGCAGACCTATGTCAAAGTCGATGATGATTGTTTTGTGTCCTTTCAAAGCTAATCCTGAACCCAATGAAGCGCTTGTGGTTGTTTTTCCTACGCCCCCTTTACCGGACGTAACGACAATGATTTGAGACATTTTCAGTGTATTCCCTGAGTTATTGTTTGATCTGCTTTTTTGTTTTGAATGAAAGAAACAAAGTTATTTATACGTAGTTCCGAGCCTTCAAAATAATATCCTTATTACTTTCTTTTAAAGGCTGGTCTTATTTATCATTGTTAATCCAGTAAATCAATAAGTAGTCGCTCGTCTTTTAGGTGGATGGCGGCTCGTTTTCTTAAATAGTCCGGGTCAATGTTTTCATTTAAACGGTAGTGTCCGGCAATGGAAACCAGTTCCGCTTGTAGGTTGTGGCAAAAAATCATGGCTTCGGTGTTGCCACTGGCTCCTGCAAAAGCCCGCCCACGCAGTGCACCGTAAACGTGAATATTCCCGTCAGCAAGTATTTCAGCGCCAGGGCTGACCGAAGCGAGTATGGTTAAGTCACAACCTTTTGCATAAATTTGTTGCCCAGAACGCACGGATTGACGGATCATGAAACCGCTGCTTTTAGGGGTATCATGAACGGTTGTTTCTATCTCTTCCTTCGGTTCTTCTGTTTCAGTCTCTGTCGTCTGGTTAATGGTGAGCTCTGCTTGTGGTGGCGATGTATTTGCCGTGAGTATACCAAATCCGGCTTTATGTGCTGCCGTTTGATGTGATTTTTTAGAGGAGCAGATCGCGACAGGAATCAGGTTGTGCTGTTCCAGCAGTTGACGAAGGGCAGACAGGTCTGGGGTTTTGCCTTTGATGTTTTCCAGATCAATAACCAAAGGTGCTTTTTCGAAGAATTTGGGGGCGAGTGCAATGCTTTCTATCAGTTGCTCATTAATTTTATCAATGTTTGAGGAGTACAACTCCATGGTAGAAAGACTGAAAAAGCCTCCTCTAAGGCGAAAGCTGTCTTGCTTTTTTTGTTTTGGCTTCATAAGTTATTTAGTGCTCGTTTCTATGTGAATTATTCAATATTCTGAACCTGCTCACGCATCTGTTCAATAAGTACTTTCAGTTCAACACTGATGCGGGTTATTTCTGCGTCGGCTGATTTTGATGCAATGGTATTGACTTCACGATTCAGCTCTTGCATGAGAAAATCGAGCCGCCTTCCAACGGGTTCGTCGAGTGTTAAAACACGCTGGACTTCGGTGGTGTGTGCGATGATGCGATCCAGCTCTTCATCAACATCCAGTTTCTGTGCAAACAATACCAACTCTTGCTCGAGTCGTGAGTGATCAAGTTCTGACTTTAGTTCGGTGAATCGCTTACTGAGTGTTTGGCGTATGGTTTCCAGCACTTGCGGCAAGCGCATTTTGACCTGTTCAGTCCATTTTTCCATGGCATCACAGCGTTGGCGTATCAGCGTTTTCAATTTCGCGCCTTCGCGTTCACGCGACTTACGCAGTTCGAGCAGTGTTGTATCAAGCAATTGAGTCGCGGCTATTTGTAGTGGTTGAGCATCAAGCTCTACAGTTTGCACAATACCCGGCCAGTTTAAAATTTCCACCGCACGAATGGGATCGGTGTCGGTTTTTAATAGAGTGTTTATTTGCCGGGTGGCGGTAATGAGTTGCTCGGCGAGTGGTTGATTGATTTCAATGGTTGCGTTGCCGGATTCGTTGCGTTGAAATCGAAGGTTGCAATCGACCTTGCCTCGGCTGAGTTGCTTTTTGAGAGCTTCACGCACGGACATTTCTAATGAGCGCAAGCAGTCAGGAAGGCGAATGGCCGGTTCCAGATAGCGATGATTCACCGAGCGAATTTCCCACGTCAGTGTGCCCCATTCGGTTTGAACCTGTTGGCGGGCAAAGGCCGTCATGCTTCGTATCATGTTGAATCCTTAATTCATGAAATTTCCGGGTTGGCTTGATGCTATACTTCGCCACATTCTAATCTATTTGTCTGAATTATCTAAATTATAAAAAGGAAATATTTATGCGCCCAAGTGGTCGAGCTCTTGATGAATTAAGAACCATCAAATTAACACGTAATTTTACTAAACATGCAGAAGGTTCTGTGTTGGTCGAATTTGGAGATACCAAAGTGATCTGTAACGCCAGTCTGGACAATCAGGTGCCTCGCTTTTTGAAAGGTAAAGGTCAGGGGTGGATCACAGCAGAGTATGGAATGTTGCCGCGTTCGACCGGTTCGCGAATGGGGCGTGAAGCAGCAAGAGGAAAGCAAGGCGGGCGTACTGTAGAAATTCAGCGTTTGATCGGGCGTTCCTTGCGTGCTGCGGTGGATCTGAAAGGTCTGGGTGAAAATACCATTGTACTGGATTGTGATGTGATTCAGGCCGACGGTGGCACACGCACTGCATCCATTACAGGGGCTTATGTAGCGATGGTCGATGCGATGCGGAAAAAATTGGGTGAAAAAATTCCGGTTTATGGTGCAGTCGCGGCTGTTTCAGTGGGCATTTATAAAGGCAAGCCGGTATTGGATCTTGATTATGCCGAAGATTCCAACGCGGAAACGGATATGAATGTCATCATGAATGATGCAGGGGCATTTATTGAGCTACAAGGTACGGCGGAAGGTCATGCTTTTCGTCGTGAAGAGTTGAATGAAATGCTGGATATAGCCCATAAAGGAATTTCTGAATTGATTGAGATTCAGCGCGAGACTTTGGGGCTTTAAGGTGTCGATGCCTGAAAAGAAAATGGTACCGCGTATTGTTTTGGCTACAGGGAATCAAGGCAAGGTTCTAGAAATGAGCCGGCTGTTATCCGGTTTGGGTTTGGATATCGTTCCACAATCTGAGTTTGATGTGCCGGAAGCGGATGAAACGGGTCTGACATTTATTGAAAACGCAATTATTAAAGCACGTAACGCGGCGCACTATACGGGTTTGCCAGCGATTGCGGATGATTCTGGAATAGAGGTTGATGCACTTCAAGGCGCACCCGGAATCTACTCTTCACGTTATGCAGGTGGTGGCGCGACGGATGAGATGAATCGTGAAAAATTATTGTCAAACCTTCATTCTGTGAAAGAGGCCGAACGTACTGCGCGCTTTCAATGTGTCATTGTTTATATGCAGCATGAAAATGACCCTACGCCACTCGTGTGCCAAAGTTCTTGGGAAGGGCGGATTTTGTTTGAGTCTTTGGGTTCTGGAGGATTTGGTTATGATCCGGTTTTTTATGTGCCGACACATAATTGCACATCCGCCGAGTTGCCCAAAGATGAAAAAAACTGTATCAGTCATCGTGGTCAGGCATTACAAAAATTACTGACTGCTTTAAAAGTATAAATAGTATCAATTCGATGAAAGTACCTGAACTTCTCTCTCCTGCCGGCACTTTAAAAAATATGCGTTACGCGTTTGCCTATGGGGCTGATGCGGTGTATGCCGGAATGCCGCGTTATAGTTTGCGTGTCCGCAACAATGATTTCAATCTTGAACATTTACGGATCGGTATTGAGGAAGCACACCAGCAAGGCAAGCAGCTTTTTGTGGCCGCCAATGTGATTCCACATAACTCAAAACTCAAAACTTTCATGAAAGATATGGAAGAGGTGGTGGCACTTAAACCCGATGCTTTCATCATGGCAGACCCCGGTTTGATTATGTGGGTTCGGGAGCGTTGGCCTGATTTGCCTGTTCATCTTTCAGTGCAGGCGAATACGGTGAATTATGCGGCTGTGAAATTTTGGCAGTCGATGGGGGTTCAGCGCATTATTTTGTCGCGTGAACTTTCTTTAGATGAAATTGAAGAGATTCGTCAGCGTTGCCCGGATATCGAACTGGAAGTGTTTGTTCATGGCGCGTTATGTATCGCCTATTCGGGGCGCTGTCTGTTGTCCGGTTATTTTAATCATCGTGATCCCAATCAGGGTGCTTGTACCAATGCGTGTCGCTGGAAATATAAAACATTTGAAGCGGTCGAAGATGAAACGGGTGATTTGTACAAAAAATCAGAGCGTCATCCTGAAGCAGTAAAAAATTACCTGATAGAAGAGGCCGGTCGTCCTGATCAACTCATGCCTATTTTTGAAGATGAATTGGGCACGTATATTATGAATTCCAAAGATCTGCGTGCTGTTGAGCATGTGGTGCGGCTTGCAAAAATTGGTATCGACTCCCTGAAAATTGAAGGGCGAACAAAATCTCACTATTACGTAACACGTACCGCACAGATTTACCGCAAAGCGATTGATGAAGCGGTGGCAGGAAAGCCGTTTGATCCGAGTATGCTAGGTGCGTTGGAGTCGCTGGCAAACCGGGGTTATACCGATGGTTTTTATAAACGCCATGATACGCATGAGTATCAAAACTATATTCAGGGAAATTCAGAGTATTACAGTCAGAAATTTGTGGGTGAATTTATCGGTTTTGATAAAGAAAAAAATCTTGCTGAAGTGTTGGTGAAAAATAAAATATGCGTGGGTGATTCATTGGAGGTCATTTTGCCTAGTGGAAATCACACCATTACGCTTGAGAGCATGGAAGATTTTTATGGAAAGCCCATGCAGGAAGCACCCGGTGGTGGTTATAAAATACGCATTCCTGTGCCTACAAAAAATGTTGAATTAGGTTTGTTAGCGAAGAATTTAGGACAGTCGAAGGCATAAAACCCCAGATAGAATTTTTAAAATAGACCAAAAACCAGTGAAGACCACGTTTTCAATATGCTGGATGAACGCGACAAGCACACCATGAAATAGATTTGGCCGTAGACAATGTTACCGAAAACAACCTTTTAAAAACGATGAAGAGGCCTTGAATATTTGTTTAAGTTGTATGGGGCAATGATTGAAAAATAAAAGGAGAAGAAATAACCATGCCGCATACCAATCAATCAAACATGATTATTTATAACACCGCTGATGGTAAAACATCGGTTTCACTGTATGCCAAAGATGAAATGGCCTGGATGACACAAAGCCAGTTAGCAGAACTTTTTAACACCTCTAAGCAAAACGTCTCTTTTCATGTAAATAACATATTAAAAAACAAAGAGTTAATTGAAAATTCAGTTATCAAGGAATACTTGACAACTGCAGCTGATGGCAAGAATTATCCCACGCTTCATTATTCATTAGAGATGATTATTGCTATTGGTTTTAGGGTTAAGGGATTGCGGGGTACGCAGTTTAGAATATGGGCAAATAATAACTTAAAAGAGTACCTGTTGAAGGGCTTTGTCATGGATGATGAACGCTTAAAAAACCCAGATGGTCGCCCTGATTATTTTGATGAGTTTTTGGCGCGTATTCGTGATGTTCGTGCTTCTGAAAAGCGCTTTTATCAAAAAATACGAGATTTATTTGCGCTATGCAGTGATTACGATAGCACTGA
>CAYXVC010000022.1:20367-25217 GCA_964468225.1 uncultured Gammaproteobacteria bacterium | reverse complement strand
AGTTATTCATGAGCTACTCTTTCCAGAAGAAGTCCATGGTATTTTGCTTTCATTTGTTTCGCATCCGACCATATGGCGCAAATACATTGCTATCCATTGTTAACAGTCGCAGCAACTTGGCATGTACAAACAACTTCTCCCTGCCAACTTTCTCTTCTTGCAACATGCCAATATCACATAACGCCTTAAGGTACTTTGAAGCGGTCTCTCGGTGACCAATGCCTGCATCGACCAAATTACCAATGCGGCAATAAGGTTGGATGAAGATCTGATCGACCAATTCCCGGCTGTAAATGGTGGGCTGTTGCCGACGCACATACTCAACCGCTTGTTCTTGTAGCTGGCGCACTGCATGTATCTTCGCTGTGGTCCAGTGGGCGGTCTCTTTAACGGCAGTGAGCATGAAGACAATCCACTCGTGCCAGTTGTTGTTTTGAGTTACCTCTAACAACAGGCGATAGTAGTCAGCCTTGTTTTGAATAATATGACGCGAGAGGTAGAGCACTGGCAGACTGAGCAGTTGCTGATCCACCAAGTAGAGAATATTGAGCACTCGCCCAGTACGGCCATTGCCATCGGTGAAGGGATGAATAGCTTCGAATTGATAATGCGCCACGGCCATGCGCACCAGCGGGTCGATCTCTTCATGGTTATGGAGAAACTGTTCCCAATTGGCGAGTAACTGACGCAAGACCGCTTCTCCAGCGGGCGGCGTATAGATCACTTCGCCAGTTCGGTCATTAGCAAGCGTTGTACCGGGCACACGGCGGATATCCAGGTCACTGCCTTTAATAGCTCGGCAGAGCTCCACAGCCAAATTAGTGTTCAATGGGCGCTTTTGTATGGTCTTAAACCCTTGGTAGAGGGCGGTACGATAACGCAGTGCTTCTTTGATCGCCGGGTCTGTTTGCTTGACGTTGTGGTCGGCAAATCGAAATAGCTGATCGCTGGTGGTGACAATATTCTCGATTTCGGAGCTGGCCTGTGCTTCCAGCAAAGGAATGGTATTGATCAGTACCGATTGATTCGGAATCAGCTCACCCACCTGTTTCAGCTCGGCCAGTGCTACGCGTGCCTCTGTACAAAGCTTCCATATCGCACGGGTTTCCAACTCCTGTGCTGGGGGCAGGCTAGGCAGAGTGTTGTATGGCTGAGTGGGGTTGAAACCCGGCATGGTGGTTATCCATATATCTTTAGTTAGCGCTGCGGGTATATACCGCTTGTTTCAGCATTATGCGTCTTTATGTCGAACTATTCCATTAATTCCGACATATAATATACACATGTCGAATAGACCGACATATCAGCAATAAACGTCGGCCTTTTCTTCTTTTATCGACATATAGCTATCCCACTCTTGCTGCGCCAATTAGTGAGGGGTCTTATTGTCCCAAGCCCGAAACATAGGCATGGGGTTTTTAAAGGAGTAAATGGTGCGCCCGACAGGATTCGAACCTGTGACCTTCGCCTCCGGAGGGCGACGCTCTATCCAGCTGAGCCACGGGCGCTTATTGAGGACGCTAGAATACCTGAGTTAATAGCCACGTTCAATCGCCATTCGACTTGTCAGGCGGCCTCAATAAAACTTCTACAGTTGATACTTAAAAAGCCCAGCCAAACTTCAAAAACTCCACATCAATAATAGGCGCTTCATCATCCATGCTGTTCTGTTCAAAATTATGCTTTTCACCCGTAATATACCGACCCGCGGAAAGGCTGGCGCCCCAATAGATTCGTTTGGATGAAAATATTCTAAAACCAATGCCGACCCCCACACCCAGCTTGGTCTCGCTTCCTGCTGCACTGTCACAAACAAAGTTATCAGGCGAAGACTTTTCTGGAGGAGATGCCGGCATACTGGAATAATCGCAGGCTATTGACCCTTTTAGGTGAGCCAGGCGAGTAAATGCACTCATGTAAAAACCATTCAGACGGTCGCCAAGAAAAGCTCGATAGTGAAAATCCAACGTTGTCACGCGTAAAGAGCTATTACGACCTCCATTTTCGCTCCAATAATTATCATCCGAAGTGTTTTGATAAAATATAGGGAATGCATATTCAACATTTCTTTTATGATCGAAGATTGAAAACCCACCCGAAAGTGCTCTCTCATCCTTAAAAACAAGCAATCTGGGTATATTGAATTCAACACCAAATTTTCTACCTTTAAGGGGATCGTCTGTGATGATTTTATAATTTTTTTCCTGTGATTCCAGAAGGATATCGAGCTTTTTATCCATTTGTTCCAACTGATCACTTGTCTCATCTGAAAATACAGGGTTTGAGAAAAGTGCAATACTGAGTAGCAAGACAACAATTAACGGCTTCATAAGCAAACCTCTTTTATGTTTTAAACTATAGTCACTTTAATAAATAAATATCGAACGTCACCTGAACAGATTAATTACCCAGTAATCCCCGCAAATTTGCCAAGTGTGCTTTGCCACGCTCTTGTCGCTCTTCGGGATCCACTTTTATTTTTCCACCTTCCCAAACCAGATCGTCGGCAGGAAGTTCGTCGAGAAAACGGCTGGGCGCGCAATCAATCATTTCACCATAACGCTTGCGCCGGGTCGCCAGACTGAAGGTCAAATTATGCTGCGCACGCGTAATTCCCACGTAAGCCAGACGGCGCTCTTCTTCCAGATTATCTTCTTCAATGCTGGTGCGATGCGGCAACAACTCCTCTTCCATTCCCACCAGAAAAACATTGGGAAACTCCAGCCCTTTTGCTGCGTGCAATGTCATCAAGTGTACGCTGTCCCGCGTATCTTCCTCTTCATTACGCTCGATAATATCCATCAGCATCATATGCGCTACCATATCTGCCAGGCTTTTTTCACCTTCCTCTTCTTTTTCATGTATGTTTTGCAGCCACGACAGTAACTCCGTAACATTTTCCATGCGCCGCTCAGCGGTTTTCAGATCTTTGCAGCTGTCTTTGAGCCACCCTTCGTAACCGACGCTTTGAATCATCTCTCGAACGGTAGCGATGGGATCACCGCGCTCCGCACGATCACCTGTTTCCACCACCCACTCGGCAAACTGTTTCACTTTTGATAACGCCCGTTCATCCATCACTTGAGTCAATCCCATTTCAAAACAGGCATCCATTAAACTGATTTCTCGCCCAGTCGCATAGTTTGTAAGCTTCTCAACGGTTGTTGGACCAATCTCACGGCGAGGTACATTTACGATTCTTAAAAAAGCGTTGTCGTCATCCTGATTCACCAGCAGGCGCAAATACGCCATGATGTCTTTCACTTCACTATAAGCAAAAAATGATGTTCCACCGGTCAAACGGTAAGGTACGTTTTGCTCTCGTAATATGCGCTCGAACAGTCTGGATTGATGGTTACCGCGATAGAGAATGGCATAATCACTGTGGCGGGTTCGATGTTTGAAGCGATGGCTGATAATTTCTGAAACCACACGTTCGGCCTCGTGCATTTCATCCCGCGCCTGAATCACACGAATAGGATCGCCATAACCCATATCACTCCACAGTTTTTTCTCAAAAACATGTGGATTATTGTCAATCAGCTTATTGGCTGCTTTGAGAATACGACCATAAGAGCGATAGTTTTGCTCTAGCTTGATGATTTCAAGTGTGGGATATTCCGTTTTTAGAAGAGCCAAATTTTCAGGTTGCGCACCTCGCCAAGAGTAGATTGACTGGTCATCATCCCCCACCACGGTGAACGCAGCACGCGGGCCGACTAGCAGTTTGACTAACGTATATTGGCAAGCATTGGTATCCTGATACTCATCCACTAATAGATAGCGAATACGATTTTGCCAACGTTCCAGAACTTCAGGGTGATTTTGAAACAGGTGCACCGGCTGCATAATCAGATCATCAAAATCCAGCGCGTTATACGCTTTCAAATGACGTTGGTACGCTTCATAAAGCGTTGCGCTCAAGCTCAATACTGCATCACCGCTGACACTCGCTTCAGTCAATGCGTCAGCGGGATCAATCAATGAATTTTTCCAACGCGATATTTGCCATTGCATCTGTTTGATCACATCCGCATCGACATCATCATTCTCACGCCGCATCAATTCACGTAATAATGTCGCTGAATCTTGCGAGTCAAAAATTGAAAAACCGGATTTATAACCTAATGTTTTTAATTCTCGACGAATAATATTCAGCCCCAATGTGTGAAAAGTGGAAACCATCAAACCACGGCTATTTTTACCTTTCATCATTTCGCTGATGCGTGACTTCATTTCACGCGCGGCTTTGTTGGTAAAAGTTACTGCCGCAATATGACGTGCTGGAATATCACATTCATTAATCAGATAAGCAATTTTGTAAGTAATGACACGCGTTTTACCACTGCCCGCTCCGGCAAGCACGAGCACGGGGCCATCAAGATAACGTACTGCTTTTTTTTGGGGAGCGTTCAGCTGGTTCATAGTTCATTTGTAATCAGTTTAAAGTGCGGCAAGTATACCGGTTCATCCCTGTTTTGTGTTATGTTCAAAAGCTAACGATCAGCATGTTTCCAAGTACACACGGTGGTTTTAACGATGATAGCCAATCTACACTCTCTCCCGATAGTTGAACGAATCAAGTTAGTAGAAGACCTATGGGATAGTATCGCCGCAGATCAAGCGACCATAAAAATAACGGACGAACAAAAAATTGAGCTTGATCGACGCTTAGACGCTTATAAATCTGATGGAATTAAAGGCCGCTTAGCCAGTGAAGTCATAGCAGATATCAGAAAACGTTTGTGAATTATAGAGTTCATATACGACTAGAAAAAACCTCATGCCTACATCCAGCACCCCCGTCATTCTCACATTTTCCGGCTGCGACCCCAGTGGCGGGGCGGGTA
>CAYXVC010000022.1:7500-20267 GCA_964468225.1 uncultured Gammaproteobacteria bacterium | reverse complement strand
AGCACCCCCGTCATTCTCACATTTTCCGGCTGCGACCCCAGTGGCGGGGCGGGTATTCAAGCGGATATAGAAACCATCAGCAGCATGGGTTGCCATACCGCACCGATTATTACCGCGCTCACCGTACAAAATACACGGCAAGTACAACGTTTCACCACTGTTGATCCAGACTTCATCATTGACCAAGCACAAACCGTACTGGAAGATCTCCCCGTCGCGGCCATTAAAATCGGTATGATTGGTGATACTAAAATTGTTGAAGCCATTCATACCATTTTAAAAGAGCACCCTGAAATTCCCGTGGTCTACGATCCCGTACTTGCCGCAGGTGGTGGTGGCGCTCTGACAACGGGAGCGATTTGTGATGCCATTGTCGAGCTATTGTGTCCATTTACACATATTTTGACACCGAACAGCATTGAAGCCCGAGCTTTGGCAGATAAATCCGGCTCACTCTCCAATTGTGCAGATGCACTCATGGAGGCGGGCTGTCGCTATGTTCTGATCACAGGTGGCCACGAAAGCACAAAGGATGTCGTCAACACACTTTATGGCGAGAAAAAACAGATTGATACCTACCACTGGCCACGCTTACCACACAGTTATCATGGCTCAGGCTGCACACTCTCTTCAGCCATTGCCGGCCTGCTGGCACACAACCTGGACATTCAATCTGTCGTCAAAAAAGCTCAGGAATATACTTGGGACGCACTCAAGTCAGGCGATCGCTTGGGTAAAGGCCAGCACCTGCCCAACCGCCTGTTCTGGGCGCGCAACAATCACAAAACGTAAAAGGTTTTAAATAGTGCGTGGACTCTATGCCATTACCGACAGCCATCTGATACCTGCAGATTCATTCATTGAAACTGTTGAAAAAGTTCTGCAAAATCGTGTGGCAATGCTTCAGTATCGAGACAAGATATTGTCACCTAATGAACGCTTCCTGCAAGCTAGTGCGCTTAAATCACTCTGCAATAAATATCAAATCCCACTGATTATTAATGACGATATTGCCCTTGCCAAACAGGTTCAGGCCGACGGCGTTCATCTGGGTCATGATGATGATTCATTGATACAAGCCCGACAGGAATTAGGCTCACAAGCCATTATTGGCATTTCATGTTACAACTCATTGGAAAGAGCGATTCAGGCAGAAAAATCTAGTGCCAGCTATGTAGCCTTTGGTGCATTTTTTACATCGAGCACCAAGCCGGATGCAAAACTGGCAGATATTCAGTTGTTGATACAAGCACGCCAAACTATATCTATCCCAATCACTGCAATTGGTGGCATCACGCCAGAAAATGGCAAGCAATTAATAGGTGCAGGCGCTGACATATTAGCAATAATTAATGGTGTATTTGGGCAAGAAAACCCTGCTACAGCAGCACAACACTATGTAGAGATATTTGAAAACAGATAAACATACCCACTTAATTCACTTTTTTCTCTAAACAATACAATTAATTAAAAATTTTAAGTGCACATCCATACCGATAATCGCCTTCGCATGTTTAAAGCTGAGTCAAAAAACGTCCGCTAAACTCAGTGGAAGCGGTGAAATGCTTGATTGCAGGTATATCCGCTAGTAGTCAATCTGTACCTTTAGTCTTGCCATAAGTCTAGGGCACTTAAGATGAGATAGCAGTATGGCCGCAGTAATTAATACCAATGTTGCTTCACTAAATGCCCAACGTAATCTGGCGTTCTCTCAATCTCAATTAACCACATCATTAGAGCGCTTATCCACCGGTTTACGCATTAACAGCGCCAAGGACGACGCGGCAGGTTTGGCGATCAGTAATCGCATGACCTCTCAAATTCGCGGTATGGATCAAGCCGCACGCAACGCCAATGACGCAATTTCGTTAGTGCAAACGGGCGAAAGCGCAATGGCTCAAATGACCACGAACTTGCAACGCATGCGTGAGCTCTCCATTCAATCGGCTAATGCGACTAATACAGAAGCCGATCGCCAATCATTGGATTCTGAATTTCAGCAACTGCTTCAAGAGAACGATCGTATCGCACAAACCACAAGCTTTAATGGCCGAAAAATTCTTGATGGCAGTATGGGCAATAGTGCATTTCAGGTGGACGCTAATGTCGGTGAAACAATTTCTGTGGATATCAGCCAAAGTATGCGCACAGACTCCGTCGGTTCGTTTGCCAATGCAAGTTATGATCTTAAAGAGATCGTAGGTACTATGTTTGGCGATGATGGTCTTGCTGATGTTGCGGGTGATATCGTAATCAATGGCAAAGATATTGCCGCAGCCATTGATAATGATGCAGGAAAATCTTCAGGCAGTGCTTTCTCCATTGCAGAAGCGATCAATAAAGCACAGGGTGATACGGGTGTAACGGCAATTGCGAAAGGTGCTGTGTGGGAAGTCAGCGCATCCGATATTTCTGACCAGCAGTTTAATGATGTTTTTTCTGGTAACAACATTACTTATACCGTTGAGATTAACGGAACAGAAATCTTTCAACAAGGTGAAGAAGATATCGCATTTACAGCTTCTGAGTTAGCGAATGTAATCAATAACCAAAGTGGTAAAACGGGTGTGACTGCAAAAGTCACCAATGAAGGGGATCTCACGCTTACCGCAGCCGATGGTCGTAATATCGAAATGAAAGAAATTAAAGGTGGTTCAGGCCCGGCAGATCTTGTGGTAGGTTATTTTGGCGTGACCTTAAGTACGACTAATGAAAAAGAAAGTTTTATTAAAGGCTCTATTGAGCTCTCTTCCAATGCTGCAATAAGTGTGAAATCAAATCAAGGGACAGGCTATGATATTTTCGAAAAAATGGCTGATGGTACGATTGATAACACCTCAACCACCACGCTAAACAGCACCGACATACGAAGTTCGGATAACGCCAATGCAGCAATGCAGCGCATTGATGAAGCGATAAGCCAAATTGACACTATGCGAGGCGCTTTTGGTGCGGTTCAAAGCCGATTTGAATCAGCAATCTCCAGCTTACAAAGTACCTCTGAAAATATTTCAGCCGCACGTAGCCGGATTATGGATACAGACTTTGCCGCTGAGACGGCAGCGATGACTCGTGCTCAAATCTTGCAACAAGCGGGCTTGGCGATGGTCTCTCAAGCCAACTCACTACCTCAAGCTGTACTCTCTCTTCTCGGATAATCAAAACTCCAGCCTAAACCCCAAAATCAAGTTATTTCGCAGATAACTGACCAGTGAATTCTGCTCCAGTGTCGCTATCGTTTCGCCACTTAACACAATGTTGGACGAAAATTCGGAGCGTACAATTTGCCAGCTGTATTGCCCATAAAAAAATAGTTGTGAATTTAATCGGTAGTTTAAACGTGCAGACAGCTTGTTCTGCAAATTTGATCGACGTTTTTTAAAACCTGTAAATGAATCAGGGTTCTTAAACCTTGAATACAGTAACTGGTAGCTCAAGCTCCCTGAGAACTTACGCTTAAAACTTTTGCTCAAATAAGCACTGAACTCATGGCTGGTATTTGCAAAATCCGAGTCAATTTGATTTTTATTATCTGTTCGCGTCAAGGTATATCCCAACCGTAAACTGCTACGCATAACAAAGGGCTGCCTCAAAGTCGCTCCCGCTATGTAAATTTTTGCATCAGAAATCGTTCCGACCAAGGACTCTTTGTCTATATAAGAGAACAACCCAGTCACAACAGAGCTGACATCTGAGCCCCAACTTTCAGGAGAAATACTTCTCAGGTTCAACCGCCTGTAGCCATCCACTTTATATACCGAACTCTTGCTGATTCCTTGATCCAGCATCAAACGACTATTTTTTCGATAGCTATAACCCAGCGTCCAATTACGGTCGACAGACCCTGAACGCCTTGATGCAGTTGCATCATAAGAAAAAAAGTCAAACTGTTGCAAATGAAACACAGAATAGGAGGGAGATAAGCTCAAATCATACTTAAGATTTTTTTCAGGTCTGAATTGGTATGCCAAATTAAAAAATAGATCCGTCCGATAATCAGATTCCGGTTGATCCGGGCGTTGATTCACATTATCGTCATAACCCATTTGGTAGGTCATGGCATAGGAATCAGGCCGCAAGCGGCGCTCAACCATGCGCATCCGCTCTTTCGATTTTTCAGCCAAAGTTCCGTTAGAACCGTTAACAATTTTTCTATAACCCGTTAACGCTTGCTGGTCTTCTCTTTGTTGTTCATAAAGCAGCGATAAAAACCATAACCCTGGAATATAACCAGGCTTTGTTTCCAGTAACTTTTCATACATTTTTACCGCTTCATCCAAATCCCCTTTGCGGTTTTTTACAAACCCCATATAAAGGTAAGACTCATATTCATCTGGATTTAAGTCAATAAGTGCCTGCAATGATTTTTCTGCCGCATCATAATCTTCTGTTTTCAGCTCACCACGAGCCAGTGCAATTTGTGCTTTGAATAGCAACGTTTTTGCTTTTTCAGGGTTTTTTTCAAGTGCAACCGTAGTTAAATAAGCCTCAGAAGCTTCATTAAACCGCGCCAAACCCAGCAATACATTCCCCGACTGCCTATAACCAAGTGGATTAGTCGGATCAAGTTCAGTCACACGCTTATAAGATGCCAGCGCTTCATTGAGCTGCTTCATGTGAAGGTACGTGCCACCCAAACCAAAATGAGCTTGTGGATTATCAGGAGCCAATGCAATAGCCTTTTTAAATTGCTCTTGACCTAACTTTAATTTTCCCTGTTTTGAGAGTCGTGTTCCATCATTCATGTATGCATTCAACATCACTGTTTTCAGTTGTTGTTTTTGTATATCACTCTGTGTGATTACAGCTACTTTATCAAATTGCACGAATGCCTCATCAAATTGCTCGGAACTAAGGTAAGCGCGAGCCAGTCCAAGCTGAGCTTTAAAATTATTTGGATCAATCTCAGCCAATTGAGCAAATACCTTTACAGCATCTTCACTTCTCTTTTTCTCCAGATAGGCTGCCCCCAAAGCAAAGAGAGCAGCAGGTGAATCGGGATGCTCTTCCAGCAATTTTTTAATCTCTGCCTCACCCTTTTGATACTCTTTTTTTTGAAAAAAATCTTTACCTTTTAGTAACCATAAGCGAGATTGCGCCTGTTTTCCCCGTTTGCTATCAGGCTCTTGCATAATGACCTGAGCTAGATGGTACTGCTCTTTTTCACCATCGCCCTGCTGACCAAATATTCTCGCAACATTCATATGCGCACCCGTCGCCTTTGGATCTTGCTTTAACACTTTTAAAAACACTTCCCGTGCGAGCTTCAATTGCTTGTTCATTGAATAAGCAATGCCAAGGTGATTAAGCACATCAATATCATTTGGAAATTTTTTCAATGCGTCAGAAAAAATAGTAATAGCATTCTCAAAATCGCGTGCACTGATATATTTTTTACCGAGTGTCAGCAATTTTTGCTTGTTCGTTATTTGATAAGGACGCTCAACAGTCTCTTGTGCGGTGTTACTGGTTTTTTTCTGCGGCTGTGCAGATAGTTGCTGAGGCAACCAAACCAAAAAAAATAAAGAAAAAGCAGATATTGGAAGTAATTTATGCACAGTATCGTCTTAATAATACACAGTAAATTTCAACATGACTTTCCAGCTATCAAAATCAAGCCCCAGCTTTTCATAAACAGCGACATACTCCTCTTCGTCCTCATCATAATAAAAGTCGCTCAGGTACTGCGTTTCATTCCCTACTTTTTTGGTTGGCAAATTCAACGCAGCCGTACTGATATTATCCATTGGCAAAAAATCCCAACGCCGCTGCTGATTTTTCAGTGTTGCATCCTCAAGGCCGAAGCTATAGCCTGCTTCAAACCCCAGTGACAACCAGTCGGTTAAAAAATATTCACCTCCAGCGCCAAATTGCAGCATTAAAGTACCGGTACTTTGTGCCTGCACAATAATATTACGTTGCGGTATATTGACCAAACCACCCACTACTGAAAAGGTGGGTAAATCAATGAACTCAAAGGTTAAATCTTCTCTGAAGTCGATATCATACAGTTCGTTAAAGCCTGTCTGGAAATAAAAATTATATTTATTACGTTGAAATAACCGATAACGCCAGCCCACAAAAAATTCGTTATAGGACAGCTTTGTTTTTCTATGCTGAATGGTCTCACTCAATATTTCCTGCAGTGGAAAGCTGTCACGGATCGAACCACTGGAAGCATTCTCCCACGAGCTATAACCCAGGATTAAAGCGTGATTTTTATGTAAACGCCACTGAAACTCGGCACCACCGGATAATCCTGCCTCAAAATCATCCAATGGATTATCAAACGTAAACGGTGTTTTTATGCTATTACCCACCTCGTCCAGACTATTGGCGGTTAAAATAATGGGTGCTTTAAGTTCTTTTTCATTAAGCAACTTCAATTTAGGTTTGGAATAAGTCACCACTGGGGAAAAACCCCAGGTCAGATCACTCTCAGCATAAGCCACAGGAACCGAAAGTATGATTAAAACAGCACTCAAATATTTCATAAGTCCGTTATATGGCAGCACTAATACGTCCGTTTTTTTTATTCACTGGCTTATAGAATGAAAACAGTACTGGTAAGACGACAAGTGCCACCAAGCAGCTTAACGCCATATAAACAATGACAAAATATCCCAATTTAATATGCGGTGGAAATTGTGAAAATAGTAATACAATAAAGCCTGTAATAACAATCAAGGCATTCAATACAATCGTTCGCCCGACACGCCGAAACGTCTCTGCGGTCGCTAACATGGAATCTGATAGCTCACTTAACGCGGCTTTATATTTAAAAATATAATGCACTGCATAATCGACTCCCACGCCAATCGCAACACCCGCAGCCAGCGTTGTTGACACATCAATCGGTATTCTTAACGCACCTGCAACACCGGCCATAATCAACGTGGTAAGTGTTACGGGCAACACAACAAACAGCCCGACGACCACTGATCGAAACAATAGTGATGCGATAAGAAAAATACCAATTTTTGAGAATATGATGGCGATCGCCTGACTCTCGATCAACAGTTTCGCCCATACAAATGAATTATTGGCAGATCCTGCCAGATTCACATCGCCCGGAAAATCTTTAAATTCTTTGTCGATGAAAGAGTCAGCCGCATCAATAATCACTTTTAGGTCTTGTGTATGATCCGTCTGAATCGAAAAGCTCACAAGTGTACGACGATAGTCGTAATCAATAACTTCACTGAGTTGCTCGGGCTGCCCTGAGATCGAGAGTAAATAGAGGTATTCCCCAATGATCTCTCTGGAATCAGGCAATACGTTATACGCTTCCTGCCCAGCATTCAGATTTTTATTGGCATTTTTCAAATAATCAATAATGGATAAAGAACCGCCGACATAAGGGAGTTGCTCCAAATACTGCTGCATCGCTTCAATTTTTTTCAGTAATTCCGGTGACTTGATCGCATCATTTTCTTCGCTTTCAAACACCACATTAAGAAACAGTGTGCCATCAAACTTGCTATTTAATACTTCATTCGAAACGATAATATCGCTGTCTTCCCTGAAATCACTCATCCAGCTGGAATCAACAAAAAGTCGTGATGCACCTGCCACGGAAAGCACGGAAATCACAACAATCGAGAGCGCAATGGCGGTTCGATAACGCACAAACAGTTGGCCTGCCTGAACCAGTCTTGCAGTTAACACACTTTGCTCTGAGCGAATACGTATCGAACGTTGTCTGGCCAAATAATTACCCACTTTGGGTGTTAATAAACTTAATGCCGCCGGAATAAGAGTGATAGAAATAAGCCAGCTGAACATAATTCCCAGCACAGTAAACAGCCCGAAAATTTTGAAAGGAGGCATTTCGGCAAAATAGAAGGACAAAAACCCGATTGATGTCGTTAACGAAGTCACCAGCAGTGGTGGGCCAAGCTCATGCATCATGTTTTGCACAATGCCTTGCGCCTCTCCATGCGGATCTTGCAACACATGGTCATAATAACGGCTCATTAAATGCACTGCGTCACCGATTCCCACCGCCACCAGAATCACTGGCAACATTGTTGAAATGGTATACAGCGGAATATCCAGCACGACCATTGCGCCCATCGTCCAGATAATTGAAATTGCGACCACAGCAATGGGTAGTACGACCCCACGCGCGGTACGAAAAACTACAAATAGTGCCAATCCAATCGCTGCGGCTAACATTGGAATCATCACTTTCATATCCGTCATGGCATCCAGCCCGGAAGTCACTTCAATGACGGGCCTGCCCGAAATATAAACTTTATCAAAGCTGTTTTGCGATGCCTGACTTCCGCTTTCCCAAGCCGAATTATCCCAATCGCCTTCGCCCCAATCACCGTCTCCAGACCATTCGCCACTCCATTCATTTGCGATACCATATTCAGCATCAAGAATGGCTTTCACTTGCCAATAAGTCATATAGCGATTATCTGCGCCTTCCTTAAGCCGCGCCCGAATCATGGCCGCTTTACCATCTTGTGACACAATATTGCCCACAAACAGATCCGCATTGCTGTAGACAATTTTCTTTAAATCATTAATCGCCGCATCATCTGTGGCAGGTGTTTTCATCAATGCCATAGCACCAATGGAATCTTCATCACCAACAAACAATGTTGCGGTCGAAAGTGAGACGACATCAAGCGTGCGATTGGCTTTTATGCCGGGCAGCGCTGCAATTTTTTCAGTGATTGAGGCGATATGTGCCAAGGTGTCAGGGTTGAAAACCCCCTCCTCTTCATTAACAATCGCAATGACCATGGCATCTTTAACACCAAAAATGGTATCGACTTTTTCATCATACAAAATGGCAGGATGCCCATTTGGAAGGTAGACGCGTGCATCCGTTTCCCAGCGGAGCTGAGGGAGCTGCAATGCAAAATAGACCGTTAACATTGCAATGGCTAACAATATGAGCTTTGGATATTTTAATCCTAGCGAATAAAGAGGTTTCAACATAAAAAAATAGCCACTCCAAGCTTATTTTTATAATTAAAATGAATGTTTAAATTCAATAAAAAAGCGGTCATTTTCATTGAAATTACCAAAAAAGCGGGCACGCTGCTCAAGCGCTACCAGATTACCTGATTGTGCATTACCACCAACACCTACACCAAACTGGGATTTTTTCCCTTGAAACAGATCAAAGCCGGCTGTGAACTGAAAGCTGTCTGACATCAAAAATGTCAGTTTCGGCCTTATATAGCTCTCTTTATAGTTGGGTGAATAAATAGCCAATAGTTCAAACAAGCGACGGCCTTTTGCAAGCGGCTTGCGCAAATAGAGGCTTATCGTAGTTTCAAATTCATCCTGAATGATTGGCGAGTCGTATGCAAAAATAATCCACTGTACAATAGCTGGTGAAAATTCCATACCTTTATAATTAAAATCAACACCTAACCCCCAGCGAACATGTGCTTTTTTAAACTCCCCGCTTTGATCAAGAAAACCATCATTATTACCATCTGTTGTATTTTGAATGCCAAAATATTTATTGGGTGCATAAGCAAGTTCACCTTTTAAAATAGCACTCCCTATGGGTTTGAGAATGGTGGCACCCCAAAGTGACATGCGTGAATAAGTTGCAAAAAAGTCAGGGTCCGTATCTTTTATGACCTCCATGCGGCGAAACATGACAGGGTAATCATCCCATGTATAAAAATAACTCAAGGCAATTTCTGAATCGAACAATTGATCCGTCGTCATGCGAAAACCAAATTCGGAATTGGCCAGTGTATAGGACTTAGGATAATAGGTACCTTCTACGTCCTGTAACAGCTCCCATTCAGAACCCCCTGGCGCGGGTTTATGAAACTTGAGCTCAGGAATCCAGAGAAATTGATAAGTCGCTTCATCCCGATAATAGTCCACCTTGGCTGTCCAGAGTGGTATTCGATAATCGAGAAGATCCGGCGTTGTTAACTCTCTAAAGTCCAGAGGGTTAATTTCATCCGTCACCCGATTGCCTTCAAGCACACCCCAAACAACATATTGTTTACCCAGACGAATATCAACATCATCCAGAAAAAGATCGACATAAAGTTCACGTAGGGCAACCACTGAAGAGTCTTTGTTTTCTTTCAAATCTTCTATAAAAACCAGCGGTTCTTTATCTTCGCGCTCCAGACGCGCTGAAATGGTCTGGTAAGAAAACAGGTCATAAACATGATCATAATAGCCCCAACCGGCTGCATTAAATTGAATGGTATCACTCAAGACATATTGCGCTTCCAGATAAAGTATATTTTTAATTTTGGTCATGGAGCGAGGCTCACGAAAACGATAGGCCGTCTCATTTTTTAAATACCCATTAACAGTCAGGCCAGGTATACTGAGTGCTGAAAAAAACTGTGATAAATAGCCCTTCTCTTCAGTCATCGGTGCTTCTTTCAATGGCTCAGCTTCGGGTATTTTTGTTTTTTCAGAGGATTCGCTCACAGGCTCTGTTTCACCCGGAACAACCGCATCGCTCTCTTTGTCATCAGGGTCAATCACCAGAGGAATATCAATCTCTTTTTTTGATGATTCATCTGAATAACGATCAATTTCCGGCTTTTTTACAGGCTCCAACTTACCAAGCTCTTCAGCTTGCGTATCCAAAGGTGTGATTCCTAACGCACTATCATCAATAAAATTATTCGCTGGCTCTGGAACAACCTCTTCTCCAACAGCAGAGCCACCATCCCAAAAACTTTCCAGAGAGGGAGGTTCGGCATAAATAGCAGTGCTTAGGAATAGCATTCCAAATAAAAAAACCTGAGCTAATGAAAAACTACGATACAACATCCAGACATCCCGCTTAAAAAGCGTATTTAAACTCTACAAAAATTCGATCATTATCATTAAAATTACCGAAAAAACGCGCCCGCTCTTCAACAATAATTAAATTACCCGCTTGCGCATTCCCTCCAACCCCCACACCAAATTGCGAATTTTCACCACTGAACAGATCAAAACCACCCGTAATCTGAAAATTGTCTGTGATTCGAAAAGCAATTTTGGGTTGCAGATAAGCATCTTTAAAATTAATTGAATAAATCGCCAGCAACTCAAACAGCGCATTGATTGTATGCAGATCCTTGCGCAAATAAAGGCTTAAACTGGTATCAAATTCATCTTGAATAATAGGTTTGTCATATCCCATAATGATCCACTGCACGATAGCAGGAGAGATTTCCAGCCCGTTATAATTAAAATCAACACCCAGCCCCCAACGTATATGAGGCTTTTTGAATACCCCATTTTGATCAAGAAACCCATCGCCATTTCCATCGGTATCATTAGATATGCCAAAATATTTATCCGGCACGTAAGCAAATTCGCCTTTTATGATGAACTCATTCACAGGTTTGATAAAAGTGGCTCCAAAAATAGAGATACGTGTATAAGTCGGGAAAAAGGTCGGAGCCGGATCAAGATTAACCCTCAATCTTCGAAACAGCACGGGATAATCATCCCACGTATAAAAATAACTCAGTGTAATTTCAGCATCTAAAAACTGATTTGTTGTTGCTTTTAAAGCAAATTCAGCATTTGAAAGTTTATAGGACTCTGGAAATGTCGTATTAGGCACTTCTTGTAACAACTCCCACTCCGAGCCTTGGGGAGCCGATTGATGAAACTTCAGCTGTGGAATAAAAATAAACTGGTAATCCGCTTCCTCTCGGTAATAATCTATTTTGGCTGACAAGAGTGGTACACGATAATCCAGCAACTCCGGCAAAAAAAGTTCACGAAAGTCCAACGGATTCATCTCATCCGTCACCCGATTACCTTCCAGCACACCCCAGATGATATATTGTTTGCCAAGACGAACATCGACATTTTCAAAAAACAGATCCAGATAAAGCTCCCTCACTTCTGCAACGGGTGAATCTTTCTCTTCAGGCAAATTAGCTATAAATACCAGCGGCTCTTTCGCCTCACGCTCCAGACGTGCCGCGATTGTCTGGTAATCATACAAATCATAAGCAAGATCGTGATAAGCCCAACCCGAAAAATTGAGTTTAATATCAGGTGTTATTTCATAACCTGCATTCAGGTAAAAAATATTCCTGAGTTTCGTAAAAGAGCGAGGTTCACGTAAGCGATACGCTGTTTCATTTTTCAGGTAGCCGCTCACACTGAGTTCAGGCCATTTCGAGGAGTCAAAAAATCGCGATAAATAGCCTTTTTTTTCAAAAACTACAGGTGGCTCTGCAACTATTTCAGTTTTAACTTCTTCTGGTTGTGGTTCGGTTTGAATCGTTTTATTTTGAGTTTCCTTGGGGGATGGGTTCTCTTCCATTGATAAATCATCTTCCAAACTGGAGTCAGGAAGCAGTTTTATATCTGCTTGTGCATCATCAAAACTTGATGTATCAGGGCCAAAAATCCCTTCAGATGTTCTATCATCTTCTTTTGGAATACCTTCAGGCGCCGAATAGCTGACACCAGGAACAATAAAGCTTCCCGCCCCCCATAAGCAGAGCAATATTCTAAGCGTACTTTTTATATTCAAATCCGGATCCTGCAAGTTTTCACATGCATAGCGCAGCCGCACTGCCTACAGAATTCAGATGGAATATGAACATAAAAAATATCAGATCATGTGGTAACAATTAAGTAATTGTTTTAACACCATCCTTGCTACCCAACAACAACACATCAGCAGGACGAATTGCAAACAAACCATTGGTCACCACACCCGCAATATTGTTCAATTCAGCTTCCATTTTTACGGGTTCCATAATTTGCATGTTATGAACATCCAGAATGATGTTGCCATTATC
>CAYXVC010000022.1:0-7400 GCA_964468225.1 uncultured Gammaproteobacteria bacterium | reverse complement strand
GCACCATCCACATATACAGAAAGATCACCTGCTGAATTCAGGTCAATCACATCAATGCCATGACTTTTCAAACGTATCGCGGTAGCTTCGGAGCTTGCCACTGCGCCATCAATTTTATGTTTAATTTCTGCCAGTGCATCAATAAAGTGATTAGCGGTAGAGCCTGTACCCACACCGATAATTCCACCGACATCCACATACTCCAGCGCCGCTCTGGCCACCTGTTTTTTCATTTCATCTTGTGTCATTTTTATCTCCTGTTTTTAATAACCGAATCATTATCTCAAAAACTGTACGACATAATACCGCAACCACCCGTGACTTTCCCATAAGAGCAGTATATTGTTTCTCTGTTTTAACCAAAAAGTAACCTCGCCATGCCCAAACGATATCTGGAAAAAATCCTCAAAGCCCCAGTGTATGATATTGCCAAAGAGACACCTCTGGAATACGCACCAAAACTTTCTTTGAGATCAGATAATCACATACAGCTCAAACGCGAAGACCTGCAACCTGTTTTTTCGTTTAAATTACGTGGTGCTTACAATAAAATTATCAGTTTAAGTCAAGCTGAAAAAGAGAAAGGTGTTATCGCTGCATCAGCAGGCAACCACGCACAAGGTGTCGCGCTCTCGGCTCAGAAGCTTAATATCAAAGCCGTTGTGGTCATGCCCAAAACCACGCCAGACATTAAAGTGGCCGCAGTTCGCAGTCGTGGTACACAGGTCATACTGTTTGGTGATAGTTATGATGAAGCTTATACCCACGCAAAAGAACTTTCAGAATCTAAGTCACTGACCTTTATTCACCCGTATGATGACCCTGAGGTCATCGCTGGCCAAGGCACTATTGCCATGGAAATCATACGTCAACACGCAGGTGATCTGCACGCTATTTTTATTCCTGTCGGTGGCGGTGGTCTGATTGCAGGTGTATCAGCTTATATCAAACACCTTTATCCGAACATTAAAATTATTGGCGTTGAACCGGAGGATGCGGCTTGCTTGCACAAAGCAATGCAATCGAATCGACGTATAAAACTTAAACAAGTCGGGCTTTTTGCCGACGGCGTTGCGGTACGCCAGATTGGTAAAGAGCCTTTTCGCATCGCACGCCAGACCGTGGATGAAGTCATACTCGTCAATACGGATGAAACCTGTGCAGCTATCAAGGATATTTTTGATGACACACGCTCGATTGTCGAGCCCGCTGGCGCATTGGCCGTCGCTGGCCTTAAAAAATATGTAAAAAAGCACTCGATGACAGGGAAAAATCTTGTCGCTATTAATAGCGGTGCCAATATGAACTTTGATCGCCTACGGCATGTTGCAGAGCGAGCAGAACTGGGTGAGCAACATGAAGTGTTGCTGGCCGTTACGATTCCAGAGCAATCTGGCAGCTTCAAAACATTCTGTAAAGCACTGGGACAATCAAATATTACTGAATTTAACTATCGCTATGCAAATTCAACTCAAGCGCATATTTTTGTTGGCATCGAGCTGGATGGTCAGACTTCTAAAGACGAAATTACTCAACAGCTTGAATCAAAAAAATATTCTGTGATTGATATGTCAGACAATGAAATTGCCAAGCTTCATGTACGCTATATGGTGGGTGGCCATGCGAATAAAGTAGCAAATGAACGACTGTTCCGCTTTACATTTCCCGAGCGGCCAGGTGCACTTTTGCAGTTTCTTTCGTGTATTGGTAAACACTGGAATATCAGCATGTTTCATTACCGCAATCACGGTGCAGCTTATGGCAGAGTATTGGCAGGCATTCAGGTGCCCTCGGAAAAGAGCGCTGAATTTCAAGAATTTTTAAAAACTTTCGATTATCGCCATCAAGAAGAGACTGATAACCCAGCTTATCAACTGTTTTTGAATTAAGTTGTTATGGTGCATGGATATCCGGTTCTTACCAGTAACGTGGACTTTAAAAGATTCCTGGATTAGAAGTATTAATGCCTTGACCGTAAAGAGTGATCCCTTTTTAGTTATTTTAATTTTCCAAATAGTTTGGAATATCCATTCGCTCATGTCTGATGCGAACAATTAAAATATCATTTTCTTTGATAGTGTAAATAATTAGGTGCTTTTTATGGTGATGTATTCTGATCGAAGTTGTAAACTCTTCTCGTTCACGGCAAACATAGGGATTGTCAGCAATGAACTGGCACTCCTTTTTTCCGGGAGCAGCTACAGGAACTTTTTGAGGAAATGGTACATTTTGATGAACGCATCAATTCAACTGAAAAGAAGCTCAAGCTCATCTGTGTAGCAGGATTACGTCAGTCAGAACGCACATTACTCCACTATGAATAATAGCGTTGATGGTTTTTTGGTATCTTTTTTTAGACATATCAATTCTTTGACTTTTCAATACCGCTATTTATTCTGCTTATTAAAAATCAGCGCTGTAATTTGCTCAGAGACCAAACCAATCAAAAATATTGTAATTGCAGTTGTGATGAGTAAGGCACTCATGTTTGTAAAGCGATCTGCTGTGATATAGGTATGTAAATAATGCCCTAACCCGACTCCAAGGTGAAGCAGGCTGATCGGTAAAAATATTTTTAATGGAGAGTAAAGCGTGCCCACTTTAAAGATGATTAAAAAGAACCGAACACCATCACGTACTAGATTAATATGGCTTTTTCCTTCGCGTTTCTGAGTGCGTATGGGAAGGTAGGCAACTGGGTAGCCAGATCTGAAAAATGACATTGTGATAGTTGTTGGATAAGAAAATCCATTGGGTAATAAATGCAGAAACTCTCTAAATTTGTCTGCTTTTACAGCACGAAAGCCCGATGTTAAGTCATCTATTTTTCGCCCAACCATCCAGCTAGCGAGTTTGTTATAAACCCCGTTTGCAGCCAATCTTCCCAAACTGGCTTGTCCCGATGCACTTCGGGCACCGACGACCATATCGTACCCTTCATTCAATTCATGTAACAGACGAAAAATATCTTGTGGTTGGTGCTGTCCATCAGCATCCATAAAAATCAGCGTATTCCCCTGAGCTGCACGAGCACCTGTTTTAATGGCAGCCCCATTCCCCATGCTATATGGATGATTGATGACATTGATACCAGCCTCTTTACAAACCCGCTCAGTATCATCCGTTGAACCATCATTCACGACAATAATTTCAGCATTGGGAAGTATTGACTGTAGAGCGGGTAATAACTCTGTTAGTCCATAAGCTTCATTTTTGGCTGGTATGATAATGCTTGTAGTAAGGCTTTTCATCTTTATAGATAGATATAATTAGTTGGTTATCTGTTGTTTCGTTACGCTGATTTGGAGATAATTGATCTGTTTTTCATATTTTCCCCAACGATCAACTGCTATGATCGATTTTAGGGTTCTGGATACCATTTCGTGCTGTTTGGTAGCTAAATAGATATTTGCCAGTTTAAGAAGGTAGACTGGATTTTCTGGGGTAATTTGAATGGCTTGTTGAAGCAATTGAATTGCTGAAGAATAGCCGTTTGTTCGGTTGCTAAAGTAATTGCTTGCTGCAACTAATACTATGGCGCGAGACTTTCCAGCTAATGTTGCATTGGATAGGGTTGCCTGCAATATATTTTCAATTTGAGTATCAGGGATTAAGCACACTTTAAGTTTATGGCATCGAATTAAACTCGATATTTGATTAATGCTATTGGATGCAAGGGGTTCCATTTTGAGACGCTGGATTAGAATCTCATAACTTTGCTTTTCTATAGGCTTGTTGTTAGAAGAGTATAGAACTAATAGTGCAAATAAACCGTCGGTATAATTGCTTCTTAGTTGTGCGCTCTTAATGAAGTGGCTTGCGGCAAGATCAAAGTATTGCTCCGGTTTGGTGTCTGCCAAAGCCGCGTAAATACGCCCTATTTGATAATTTGCGCGTGGCGAATTTGGGTGATTCTTTATTTCTGCAAGGCTTAAACTAACCGCATTTTCCCAATGAAGCGCACGAGTTAAGGTGGTTATGGTGAATAGAGTAATGAGTATGATGGGTATTGCAATTTGCAACTTTAGTTTTTGTAGTTTTTTAGGCGGAAAAGTAATGTAATAAAATAGTGGTAGAAGTATGCCGTATTGGGGGAGATAGTTGCGATGTTCGTGCGCAAGCTCTAGGCCAATAATTGTGGATTCCATTGAGTGCCCAACGAGAAAAAACATAATGCCAAAAGTGATTAGAGGCGCACGTTTGGAAAACAAAAAAGCACTAATTGCCAGGGCAATAATTCCTATGGAAGAAAATAGTGTAGAGATAGGTTCAAATATACTTTTTGATATGGCTATATCATCATGAAACAGACCGAAAATCCCCCCTGTTGGGACAATAATCATCTGTAAATACATCCATAGAATGCGTGTTTCTGTTAATACACGCTCTTGTAGATCAAACTCTCGAATTGTATAAGAGTTAGCTATTATTTCCGGGTGTTGAATAAGGTAACCAATAACAAGAAGAAAGGGGGCAAGTACTATTGTACAAAAGAATGCAAAAAGGAATTTTTTTTCTGCGGTTTCAGGTGTTTTAAATCTAAAGAAGCTGAGTTCAATTACTAGCATCAAAGCGGGTAGCAGCGCACCATTTTCTTTGCTTAAAGCTGCAAGCGGTAAAAAGAGGAGAATGCTAAATATTAATAAGGTTTTTCCACCTTCTCCTACTAGCAGTTGTTGTCGCCCTCTAACGTACATAATCAGGCCACAAATCACAAAAAGAGAGGTGAGGCTATTCATGCGTTGTACGATGTAAAGAACAGATGTTAGGTTCAGTGGATGTAGCAGCCAGGCTGCAGTAACGGCTAAACATACCCAAGTTATCGCTTTTTCGGAAACATTACCTTGAGTACGATATTGGTAGGTTCGTAATATCAATCGAGTAAGAAAAAACAGGGCAATACCATTTAATAAATGGATACATAAATTTGTTAGTTTAAAGTAATAAGCGTCATCACCTGTGAAGTAATGATTGAGTGCAAAGCTCATCATACTTATGGGTCGCTTTAATGGGCCACTTTCACCAGATGCGATGACTTGGTTTATTGTTTTAGGGGTTAGCTCTGAAATTTTTATGCTGGAATTATTTTCGATATTCCAGGCATCATCAAAGAAAAAACCACCACCTAGACCTGGCCAGTAGATGATCGCTGTAATCAGCAATATGGCAAAAAGAACCCAGCTTGTAGGGCGTTGGTTTGACACCTTTGAAATTAAGTCTTAATTTATTTTTAGAATAAAAAATGCCCCGTTTTTAAATGGGGCATTTTTTAAATATTGGTATTAAGTTAACGACAGCTAGCTGGCAAGTATTTTGCTTCAACGGTACCTGCTGCACATACCCAACTAACGCCTTGGTTGGTACCAGTACCAGTCAGAGTGAAAGTTTGTGAATCTGCAGTGGTACCACCAATATCATTAATCAGAATGGTAATCACACCAGTAACACCGACAGGGGCATAATTCATCTCTTCGACAACATTTGTTGCATAATCGGCTCCTGTACCTGCAATGCCAGCTTCAGCTTCATCAGCAGGCATTGTGCCTTCTGAAATATAGAACTCGGAGATTGAGTTTTTTGCGGCAGAAGCAATTGATATTGCTTCTGTCATTTCTGCGCGGATAGTGTAGTCACTGTAAGCAGGAATCGCCACAGCCGCCAAAATACCAATAATCGCAACTACGATCATCAATTCAATCAGTGTGAAACCATGTTGTGCTTGAGCTTTCATTTTCTGTATTTGTGCGTTCATATAATATCTCCAGTAGTGTATTTGAATTTGCTTCGTTTACAGCGGCACTTCTCTAATAAAATTTAATTGAAGCTGGAAGTGACGCGTTACATTTCATAGAGCATGGAGCGTGCCAGTTGCGCTGAAAATATTTTTTAATTGATAAATATTTTATAAAAAACAGTTTATTATGCTGTTTTAACTGTCACTTGAGAAAGCTGGAATAGAGGCTAGCTCCGCATGATTGTTGTTGGTTATGCGCAGAATGTGCTGAAAATGCGCAGTTTTTGTTGTGTTGATGATCGTGAGCTGTTAAAGGTTCTTTCTATTGGAAAACAGTAATAACCTTTCTTAACATTGTCGCGCTTGATTCCCAGCAGTGGATTTTCTGAAAGCCTTTTCATCTTGTCACGCATGTTGGAACTAAAAACCAAGCGCCTTTAATAGTTCTTCATCACGACTTCCATCCACAGCTAAAGAAGAAAACTCCCGACGGACTGGGTAATTTTTTCGCAATTGATCAAATGCCAACTTTTGCTCTTCAAGTGGCAAAAACAATGTCTCCCTCAAATCTCGATCATCACGACGAGGATCATAAACCAGACGCATGACATCTAAAACGGACAGATCATCTTGCATAATCTCCGAAAGCTCTGCTACTGGCAAGAAATCATCCAATATTTTTGTCACCGAGTATTGCAGATATTCCGCCAATGCCTGATAAAGCATATAAGTGCCGCGAATTTTTCCATCCAGACTGTAACCTGCGATGTGAGGTGAAACCAATGCGCAGCGTGCTGCAAGCTCTGGGTTAACGGCGGGTTCAAACTCCCATACATCCAATATAAAAGTCAGATCATCTCTTCTCTGGCCTAACTCCAGCAATGCCTTATTATCGATAACAGGGCCACGCCCTGCATTTAATAAAACCGTATTTTTTTGCAATCGTTGCAATAAGGGTTTATCAAACAGGTGGTGCGTTGGAAACAGTCCATCCCGAGTCAAGGGCGTATGCAAACAGATAAAATCAGACTCTTCGAGCAATTGATCTAACGCAACAAAACCGGACTCATTCTGTGCCCGAGGAGGATCGTTCAGAAGAACTTCAAAGCCCAATGCCTGTAATCGGCGCTGTAATCGGCCACCCACATTACCGACTCCAACAATTCCATACGTTCGATCTTTTGGGTCAAACCCCTGTTGTTCGGC
The DNA here is from genome assembly GCA_964468225.1 of uncultured Gammaproteobacteria bacterium. GTDB lineage: Bacteria > Pseudomonadota > Gammaproteobacteria > JAADGQ01 > JAADGQ01 > S141-38. The sequence goes on along the minus strand of CAYXVC010000022.1, from coordinate 460 downwards.
TAATAGATAAATCGCACTTAAAACGTATTCCACCACGGCATCCGCATTACAGCCGGGAGCATTGGAAAAACCAATCCCTTTTTTCTGCAATAAGGATTGATCAACATGATCCATTCCGATCGTCGCAGTGCCAACAAACTTCACTTGAGAATCGGCAATCAGTGCCTGATTCACCTTAGTCACTGAACGCACAAGAAGCACATCAATGCCTCTTAAATCAGTAGCAGTAATTTCTCTTCCGGAGCGCAAAACCACCTCGCCAAACTCAGAAAATATCTCACAAACCTGTGGCATATTTTCATCGGCAAGAATTTTCAATGGCTTTTTATTCAAGTTGGTTTTTTCATAAAAATTGAAAAGTCATTATCAAGATAATCACTTCTAACACTGCATTCAGCACCCAGGTTTTGACAAAACTTCAGCAGCTCTTGTGGTAAAAAACTTTGCAGATCAAAACGAC
>CAYXVC010000021.1:2118-26339 GCA_964468225.1 uncultured Gammaproteobacteria bacterium | reverse complement strand
CAAATTGCTTACTTTGATCAGCTTAGAAGTCAGCTGGATGAAGAAAAAAGTGTGCAGGATAATGTCGCTGAAAATGGCGATGAACTGATGATTGATGGCAAACCGCGCCATGTGATGGGTTATTTGCAGGATTTTCTGTTTAGTCCAGAGCGAGTTAGAACGCCAGTTAAAGCGCTGTCGGGTGGCGAGCGAAATCGACTGCTACTTGCCAAGTTGTTTACCAAGCCAGCCAATGTGCTCGTGATGGATGAACCGACGAATGATCTCGATGTAGAAACACTGGAGCTATTAGAGTCTCGTCTGGTGGCTTACGAAGGTACATTATTATTAGTGAGCCATGATCGTGCCTTTCTCAATAATGTGGTGACGAGTACGTTGGTGCTTGAAGGGGAAGGTCAGGTGAGTGAATATGTGGGGGGCTACGATGACTGGTTACGACAGCGCCCTCAGGCTGAAGAAAAAGCAGGAGTGAAAGAAAAAAAGTCTCAAGAAGCACCCAAAGCAGAAAGCAGCAAGCCTGCCAGGTTGAGTTATAAGGAGCAGCAAGAACTTGAAGCGCTGCCACAGCTCATCGAATCTTTGGAAAAAGAGCAAGAGGCTTTGAATCAAGCTATGGCTGAGCCAGAGTTTTATAAAAAAGAAGTCGACGTGATTAGTGAGTCAACAGGTCGGCTGTCAGTCATCGGTGATGAACTGACCAAAGCCTACGCTCGCTGGGAAATACTGGATTCCTGACTTTACTGGAGAAAAATAATGAATGTATTAATTACGGGAGCAAATCGTGGCATTGGGTTGGGGTTTGTTGAATATTACTTAAATCAGGGTTGTCAGGTTTGGGGTTGTTATAGAAATGACTTGGGTGGATTGTCTGATATCACTTCGCCCGACTTGCATACAGTGCAATGGGATGTGCAGGATGATAAAGCAGCCGATGAATTAGCCCAGATGGGCCTGCCCGATTCACTGGATCTGTTGATCAACAATGCCGGTGTGTATGGTGCGAATCAATCGTTTGAATCGGTTACCACTGAAACCATGAAAACCGTGTTTGATATTGATTGTCTGGGTGCACTTCGAGTGGCACAAGCACTGAAGTCACGTATTGAAAAAGCATCGGGTGTGATTGCCAATTTAAGTTCAAAAATGGGCTCGTCAGATGATAACAGCAGCGGCGGTTGTTATGCATATCGGGCAGCGAAAGCGGCACTCGTCATTGTTTCAAAATCAATGGCGATTGATTTGGCTGAATATGGTATTCAGGTGATTACGCTACACCCTGGCTGGGTGCGTACTGATATGACGGGGCACGGTGGATTGATTGATGTGACTCAATCGGTTTCGGGAATGGCGAGTGTTATTCAGCGCATTAGTGAATATGAGCCCGGTGCTTTTGTCGCATTTGACGGGAAAATTGTGCCTTATTGATTAGATCACTATTATGCATAAGTAACCCATTCCGTACACGTTCCTAAAGATCCATATCCAAAACAGTTTTGAGGTTATGTGCCCAAATATCATTTTTAAGAGGAAAAGGCGTATCCACCTGAGCAACAACAAAAGCCTTATGAGGTGATATGACTTTTAAAGCTTCAAAAAAACCTTGTGTCAGCGCAGGAGCAGTAGAAGATTTTATCTCTATCGCAATTGTTTTTCCTCCTTTTTCTAAAACCAAATCTATTTCGGCGCCACTGGAAGAGCGATAGAAGCTGGCTTCATAGCGAGGAAACCGTTCTAATATTGACGAGATCACAAACGCTTCAAAGGAGTTTCCTAAAGCTGGATGCCCAAGAAGATCGTTGTAAGTTTCAATGCCCAAAAGGCAGTGGATAATACCAGTATCCCGTATATAAATTTTAGGTGATTTAATCAGTCTTTTTTTTGTATTGCTATGAAAAGGCTTGAGCCTTCGAATGACAAATGCCCCCTCAAGAATATCCAGGTAGTTTTTTATTGTTGGCGAACTGACTCCCATGGATGAAGCCAGTTTTGATGCATTTAATACACAGCCGTTCAGGTGAGCAAGCATGATCCAGAATCTTTTTAAGGTTTCTGCAGGAATATTAAAGCCCAACTGGGGAATGTCCCTTTCTAAAAAAGTCCTGATATAATTGACTCTCCAATCGAAGCTAATCTCGGATGGCAACTGATAGCTATCCGGGTACCCTCCTTGAAGCCACAAGGTCTCGAAATTTTCAACCTCATAGGCTGAAAATGGACCAATCTCAATATAAGAAATTCTTCCGGCCAGCGTTTCGGAACTTTGCTTAATCAAGTCTCGAGAAGCAGAACCGAGCAAGAGCAGCTGCCCTTTGCGACTATTTTTGTCAAGATAGGGCCTGAAAAACTGAAAGAGATCAGGGTACATTTGTACTTCATCAATACAAATAAGCGCGTGACGATTCGCCTCTAAAAATGTTAATGGATCTTGAAGCTTTGCAAAATCTCTAGGGTCTTCAAGGTCAAGATAAATTGCATCGGCAATACCGCGCATGATCTCTTTTGCAAGCGTGGATTTTCCAACCTGTCGCGCGCCAAGTAGCGCAACACAAGGAAAAGATTTTAGGTGTTTTTTTATGAGTTGTTCTTTTTGTCTGGAGATATAGGTTTGCATATTTAAACCTTATCATTAAATTAACAAGGCAATCAACCTCCTCCTTCCTTCAAATGACGCCCTGTAATTTCCCTAAAAACTTCTGCTGATCAATTTTATTTAGGTCACTTGTGGAACGCCGCTGAGTATTTTTTTGATCAATGATATCACCAGTTTAGGTTCGAATGGTTTGTCACAGATGGCCGAAATACCGGATTGCTTAATGCCTGCCAGATGACTGTTTCCTGAGTCACTCGTCACCATTAAAATGGGAATCGATGATTGATTGCTTTTTTCTCGGACGTAATCAATCAGTTCACGACCATCCATTTCCGGCATGTTGTAATCAGTAACAATCAGATCAAAAAAATCAGATTCGAGGTGGTCGATGGCTTCTTTGCCATTAATGGCTTCGGTGATATTTTCAATGCCGAGTGAGTTTAAAATTCTGATGATGTGTTTTCGGGCACTTAAACTATCATCGACCAGAAGAACATGCAGTTCTTCAATATCAAAGTCTTCAAGCGCATTGATGTCAGGTTCTAAAAAATCAACGGTAGCAAACAGTGCATTGCGTAGCTCGTTCAGATCAAAAGGCTTGGGCAAGATAGCAACAACGCCAGCTTGGCGTATCGGTTCAAGATAATAGTTCGATATTTCACTGGAAATGAGCATAAATGGGATGTTGTCAAGATCCGGGTCGCTTTTGAGTGATTGTACAAGTTCTGTTCCACTCATATCAGGCAGATACATTGCGCTGATAATCAGGTCTGGCTTGAATGATGTTTTGAGGTTTTCTAGGCATGACGTTCCGTCTTGAAACCATTGCGCCCGAGAAACACCCAAACTCTCAAGATGGTTGGATATGATTTTTTTTTGGGTAGGTGAGGGCTCAATCAGTGTGATTGAAAGATCCTGAATAGTGAGTGATTTTTCCGTCATGAGAGTATTTCCTTTTTCTCGCTGTTTTGATTCTTATCGGTAAATGTAATAATCGCTTAAGTGATTATTACCAAAATTATGCCCAATCAAATTGTCGATAGAACATAAAATATGAACTGGAATATTCAAAAGGCTCGTGAAACGTACAATATTAGTCACTGGAGTGGCGGTTATTTTGACATTAATGATGCGGGGCATTTGATTGCTACTCCCGAAGGCAATGAAAATTCAGCCGCAATTGATTGTGTCGCGTTAAATCGTGATATTAAAAATGCAGGACTTTCCCTGCCCGTACTGGTGCGCTTTCCTGAAATTTTGCGCCAACGCGTCAAAAAACTGTGTGCTGCATTTGATGTGGCTATGGCAGATGTTCAATACCAGGGGAAATTCACTGCTATTTACCCGATCAAGGTGAATCAACAGCGTCATGTTGTCGAAGAAATTTTGCGTAATCACAAAGAGCGTGTGGGTTTGGAAGCAGGAAGTAAGCCAGAATTGATGGCTGTGTTGGCTTTGTCTGAGCAAAATGGCGGAGTGGTGATATGCAATGGTTATAAAGACCGTGAATATATTCGCCTTGCTCTGATTGGGCAGCAGCTTGGCCATGATGTATGCATTGTGCTTGAAAAACTCTCGGAGCTCTCTTTGGTGATTGAAGAGGCGCGTGATCTGGGGGTGATTCCTAAACTGGGCGTTCGTGTACGGTTGACGGCCATTGGGGCGGGAAAGTGGCAAAACAGTGGAGGTGAAAAATCAAAGTTTGGGCTGTCTGCCGTGCAGATACTGGAGGTGGTTGATCGGTTACGACAGGCCAATATGCTCGATACTTTGCAGCTGCTTCACTTTCATCTCGGCTCTCAAATTTCCAACATTCGTGATATTCAGCGGGGCTTGCATGAGGCGGCTCGCTTTTATGCGGAACTGCATCGCCTGGGCGTTAATATTCTAACCGTTGATGTGGGCGGTGGTCTGGGTGTGGATTATGAGGGGACACGTTCACGCAGCTTCTGTTCGATGAATTACAGTATGCGTGAATATGCTCAAAATATAGTGCGTATTCTGTATGAAGTTTGTGATAATCAAGGGTTAAGGCATCCTGATATTATGACCGAATCGGGCCGGGCGATGACGGCGCATCATGCGATGTTGATGACGAACGTGATTGATGTCGAGCGGCAGGAAGGGAGCACTCTTCTCTCGCCTCCAGATAAAAATGATGCGCATATTCTTCACGACTTATGGGGTGCATTGCAAAGATTACCGGAATATCCTGCACTGGAAATTTATCATGACGTGGTACATTATCTGGCAGAAGCACAGACGATGTATGTTCATGGGGTTTTGACTCTGAAACAGCGCGCAGAGGCGGAGCAGATCTATTTTGCTGCGTGTAGAAAAGTGCAGGCATTACTGCGCCCTGAATTACGTGCTCACCGTGAAGTATTGGATGAGTTGAATGAAAAGCTGGCAGATAAGTATTTTTGTAATTTCTCACTGTTTCAATCTTTACCCGATGCGTGGGCGATTGATCAGGTTTTCCCCATTGTTCCACTACAGCGTTTGAACGAAAAACCGACAGAGCGAGCCATTATTCATGACATTACTTGTGATTCAGATGGCCGTATTGACTATTATGTGGATGAGTCTGGTATCGAAAGCAGTTTGCTGGTTCACTCTATTGATCTGTCAGATAACAAAGCGCCTTATCTGCTAGGTATTTTTTTGGTGGGAGCCTATCAGGAGATTCTGGGCGACATGCACAACCTGTTTGGTGATACCCATTCCGTGAATGTAGAGCTGAATGATGATGGAGGGTATCATTTAACACAGGTGACGCAGGGTGATACCGTAGACTCGGTGCTGGACTTTGTTCAATTTAATGTTGATGAGTTGCTTGAAATTTTTCAGAAGAAAGTGAATCAGGCTTCGCTGGACAATAATCAACGAACTCTCTTTATGCAGGCCTTGAAAGTAGGGATGAGTGGCTATACTTATCTTGAAGATGAATAAAAGTAGAATTTTAACCCCAATAAGAAGGAAAGAAAATGAGTACAAATAGTGATATCACAGCCGTGATGAAAACCAGTCAAGGCACAATTCGCCTGAAATTATATGTCGATCAGACTCCAGTGACCGTAGCAAATTTTGTGAACCTGGTGGAGCGTGGTTATTACAATGGCCTGAGCTTTCATCGTGTGATTGCAGACTTTATGGTGCAAGGGGGTTGCCCTTCAGGAACAGGTACGGGCGGGCCTGGCTATCAGTTTGAAGATGAGTGCAATAGTGAATTGCGTCATGAAAAGCCCGGTGTGTTTTCAATGGCCAATGCAGGGCCGGGTACGAATGGCAGTCAATTTTTTATTACCCATGTTGCTACGCCCTGGTTAGATGGAAAACACACAGTCTTTGGTGCGGTGGTCAGTGATGATGATATGGCCGTTGTTAATAAAATTTCACAAGGTGATTCCATTGATACTGTGGAAATTGAAGGGGATACCACTGAGTTAAAAGAAGCAACTCAATCACGTCTGGATGAGTGGAATGCTATTTTAGATAAATAGTTGCTGAAATAGATTCACAAAAAAGCCTCGGCAATCGATTGTCGGGGCTTTTTTTGTGGCTGAGTAGATTGTTCAGCTGGGAAAAATGACTGGTAAAGAGTATAGTTTAATTAATGGTTGTTCTTTATACGTAGATTGGGAGTGAGTGTGATGACTGATAATAATACTCATAACAAAGAGAAGCTCGTTCATGCTTATAATCGCATGCTGGAACGGGTGAAAACGGTGGTTGACCAGGCAGAAAAAGAGGCCGCTCCAGCGGTCAATAAAGCTTTACAGGTCGCACGAGACAAAGCCGTCGAGCTGGGTGAAGTGACTCAGGAAGAGGCCAGTAAAGTTTCACAATATTTGAAGCGTGATCTGGATGAGGCCGCGCATTACCTCAAGCAAACAGAGTCTGAATTATCAAAGTGGTTCAAGTTTGAGCTGGAGCTGATTGAGATAAAAGTACTCGAGCTGTTTTCCGATATGGCGGATCATACCCGCGAAGAGCTTGATAAATTAGCAGAGCGTGCACACAAGGAGAGTGAGTGGCGTACCGGAGAAGTGGCCGGGATAGGTACGCTTCATTGTGTGAGTTGTGGGCAGGAGATGCATTTCCATTCTGCGGGTCACATCCCTCCTTGCCCCAAGTGCCACAAAACAGTTTTTAAACGGTGATTTTTTTACGTGTCCTCGACATCATTTGATACGGAATCATACGATCATCTACTAAAGCCTGCTGATCTCACCACCTGGAAGCCTTTATGGTATTTTAATTGTTACCGGATTGTGCTGGGTTGTATTTTTGTATTGATGTCACTTTATGGCAATGAATTGAAATTGCATGGTGACGCGGGAAGCTCAATCCTGTTTACCGTGAGTTTGTTTTATCTACTGGTTGGAATAATTGCTGTATCGAGTGTATTGAAACGCTGGCCTGATTTTATGAGTCAAGTCTATACGCTAACAGTGGCGGATATCTTTTTTATTACATTTATTATGCATGCCGCAGGCGGTGCAGGTAGCGGTTGGGGGGTGTTGCTTGTAGTGGCAATGGCGGGCAGTGCTCTGATCCTGAATACGCGGGACGTGATATTTTTTGCATTGTTTGCAGGTTTAGTTGTTTTAGGCGAGCAATTTTATAGCCAACTCCTGATTCCTTCACCAAGCACAAGCTGGGTGCAATCCGGAATGCTTGGTCTCGTTATTTTAGTGGTTTCACTGTCGATTCATCTTCTTGCCAATAAATTGCGTGAAAGCGAAGCACTAGCAGCAGAGCGAGGCAGCGATCTTACTAATATGGTGCAATTGACCCGGTATGTGATTCAACAGATGCAAACGGGAATTGTGGTATTGAATCGTCAGGATCAGGTGCACTTGGTCAATGAGTCTGCGCGCCATCAATTAGGTTTGAAAGATGATGTGGAAGGGGTGGAGCTGGCGGTGGTGTGTGTGGAGCTTTCGTCTAGGCTCAATGCATGGAAACTGGAGCAATTGGAGGTGAACAGTACATTTCGTGCGAATGAAATGTCCGTTGATATATTGCCACATTTTGCGCGTTTAGGCGCAGATCAACAAATGTCAGGCACACTGATTTTTCTTGAAGATATGGTGGCAGTGGCTCAGCAGGCACAGCAACTTAAATTGGCCTCGCTTGGGCAATTGGTAGCAAGTATCGCCCATGAAATTCGCAACCCGATCGGTGCCATTAGTCATGCAGGGCAATTGTTGGCGGAGGCGCCTGATTTGTCAAAAAGTGATTTGCGATTGACCGAAATTATTCAGAACCACGCATTACGAGTGAACACCATTGTTGAAAATATTCTGCAATTGAGCCGCAGTGGCCAATCCCGGCCTGTTCAGGTAGATGTGCATGTTTGGCTGGAGCAGTTTGTTGAAGAGTTTTGTCTGGCTCAGGATCTTGATCCCTTGCAAGATATTGTGACTGTTTATGAATACCCTGTTACGGTTTACTTTGATATAACACAGTTGTATCAGGTGGTATGGAATATTTGCCATAACGGTTTGCGTTATAGTCAGCCCGGTGAGGGTGCCGCAAAACTGGAATTACGAGTGGGTTTTACCGAGGAGTCCTACACACCTTATCTGGATATTATTGACTTTGGATCGGGAATTAGCCCGGAAGAAGTCGAGCGGGTGTTTGAGCCTTTTTTCACCAAAGAAGTTGAAGGAACAGGTCTGGGGTTGTACATTGCTCGTGGACTCTGCGAAGCTAATCAGGCGCAACTGAATTATTTGCCTGCCCCCGGTGGTGGAAGTTGCTTTCGCATTACTTTTGCAGATATTAGACGAACGCTTCAAAGGACACAGGGAGGTGATCCATGAATCAACCCGTTGTACTAATTGTTGATGATGAACCGGATATTCTGGAGCTATTGGCATTGACTCTGGAGCGCATGGATATTTTATGTTATTCGGCAGAGAATCTTGCCGGGGCAAAACGCTTGCTTAAAAAACACACGTTTAATTTATGTTTGACTGATATGCGTTTGCCTGATGGTAATGGTATTGATCTGGTCAAGCATATACAAAAGCATTTTGTTGCGCTTCCTGTGGCCGTCATTACTGCACACGGCAGCATGACTTCTGCGATTGATGCACTTAAAGCAGGTGCATTTGATTTTGTTTCAAAACCTGTTGATCTGCAGGTTTTGCGTCATCTGGTGCAAACAGCACTCAAACTTTCTCCAGAGTTGTCTCAGCAATCAATGAGCAACGAAACACCGCCAAACTCTGAATTGTTGGGTGAATCACAGGTGATTCAGGAAACTCGAGTGATGATTGATAAGCTGGCACGTAGTCAGGCACCAGTTTACATTAGTGGTGAATCGGGTTCAGGTAAAGAGCTGGCCGCATGTTTGATTCATCGAAAAAGTGCACGGCGCGATTTTTCTTTTATTCCGGTGAATTGTGGTGCCATTCCACAAGAGTTGATGGAAAGCGAGTTTTTTGGACATAAAAAAGGCAGTTTTACGGGAGCCGTTTCAGATAAAAAGGGTCTGTTTCAGGCTGCCAATGGTGGCACACTGTTTTTGGATGAAGTGGCTGATTTGCCACTGCAGATGCAGGTGAAACTGCTCAGAGCAATTCAGGAGAAGGCGGTTCGCCCTGTGGGTGAACAAAAAGAGCAAGTGGTCGATGTGCGTATTTTGTGTGCAACACATAAAAATTTATCAATGTTGGTGGAGAGTGATCATTTTAGACAAGATCTTTTTTATCGTATTAATGTGATTGAGCTGCATGTTCCCAGTCTGCGAGAGCGCCCTGAAGATATTCCGTTGTTGGTCAATTTTTTTCTGGCACGTTTGTCTGAAACGATGAACTCATCGTCGCCAGCCTTGTCAGAAGAGGCGTTAATTGCACTACAAAATTACCCTTTTCCGGGTAATGTTCGCGAGCTGGAAAATATTCTCGAGCGTGCTATGACGCTTTCAGAAGGAACGGAAATTGAGCTTAAAGATTTGCAACTTCCTGATTCTGAAGTGGTGGTTTCAGATCGTGGTTCGTATAAAATGAAGCAAAAAACAGTGCCCGGAAATCTGGATTCAATGGTGGATTCCGTAGAAAAAGAGACTATCCTGAAAGCGTTGGAACAGGCACGTTATAATAAAACTGCGGCGGCCAGGTTGTTGGGTATCAGCTTTGGTGCATTGCGTTACCGCTTGAAAAAACTGGAGCTTTCCTGAGCAAATTTCTGATGGCTGGTTTTGAGCATAAAGCCACTGAGTGCTTGCAAATGAACGTGTTACTATAAAGTGATGACTATGTTGCTCAGAGAATTAAAATGAAAATTGATTACAAACGTATCTCTGTGGTGATCCATGATTTATTGATGGTGTCATTGGCATGGGGTGCTGCTTATCTGACCCGTTATCAGTACTCCCTGAGCAGCGCAGAAATTCAGTATATGTTGCAACTGTTGCCAGCTGTATTGGCTGTGCAAGGTGTTGTGTTGTGGAAAGTGGGTTTATATCGCGGAGTATGGCGCTTTAGCAGTGTGCCTGATGTATGGCATATTATTAACAGCGTTGTTATTGGCACTTTAGTGATTAGTCTGGCGCTGTTTCTATTTACTCGCCTGGAAGGTGTCCCTCGTTCAGTGTTAGCACTTTATGCAATCTATTTGATCCTTTTTCTTGGGGTTCCTCGTCTGCTTTATCGTATTTACCGCGATCAAAAATTACAGTGGCGCAATATCTCTCAACGTAAGCGAGTGTTGATTCTGGGCGCAGGTCGTGCGGGTGAAATGCTAGTGCGCGAAATGCGGCGTGATGATGGCTATTTGCCGGTTGTATTTTTGGATGATAATGCTCGCCTTAAAGGTGCAAGCGTGCATGGAACCCAAGTGGTAGGACGCATTGATCAGTTGTCCGATATTGTGAAAACATCCTCTATTGATTTGGTGATGATTGCGATGCCAACAGCAACAAATAGTGAAATGCAACATGTTGTTGATCTGTGTGAACAGCTTGATGTTCCGTTTAAAACATTGCCTCGTCTACAAGATCTTTCTTCGGATCGCACAGTATTGGAAGCGTTGCGTGAAGTGAAGTTAGAGGATCTGTTGGGCAGAGATGCAATTACTTTGGATTGGCAGCGCATTAGTAGTGGATTAGCCGGTAAAACCGTACTGATTACGGGGGCGGGTGGATCAATCGGCTCCGAGCTTTGTCGCCAAGTGGGTCAGCTAGGGCCAGCAGCATTAATACTTTATGAGCGCTCTGAATATAATTTATATAGCGTTGAAATGGAGCTGCGCCGAGAATATCCTGACCTTGTATTGCACGCATACCTTGGAGACGTGTGTGATCAGGCGACGGTTGATCATGTGATGAAGCGTTGCAAGCCTGATGTGATGTTTCATGCGGCTGCATACAAACATGTGCCTATTTTAGAGGGTCAGGCACGGCAAGCAATTATTAATAATGTTTGTGGTACACGCACTATGGCGCGCGCGGCATCCGAGTGGGGCTGCGAAACATTTGTCATGATCTCTACGGATAAAGCGGTCAATCCTGCCAATGTGATGGGCGCAAGCAAGCGTGCGGCTGAAATTTATTGTCAGGCACTGAATCGACGCTCAAAAACCAATTTTATTACGGTACGCTTTGGTAATGTATTAGGGTCTGCCGGAAGTGTCGTGCCGTTGTTTAAAAAACAGATTGCTGCGGGCGAGCCCGTGACAGTGACTCATCCTGAAATTACGCGTTATTTCATGACAATTCCTGAAGCATGCAGGCTGATTATGGAAGCTAGTGTGATGGGTAAGGGTGGGGAGATTTTTGTACTGGATATGGGTGAGCCCGTAAAAATCAGTTATCTGGCTGAACAGCTCATCATTCTTTCAGGTAAAAAGCCAGGTAAAGATGTGAAGATAATTTATACGGGATTGCGCCCTGGCGAAAAATTGTATGAAGAATTATTTTACGAACAGGAAAATCTGAGTCCGACAAGTCATGATAAAATTCTGTTGGCGCAGGCAAAAAAAGTTGATTGGGATTGGCTCAATAATGAAATTGATGTCATGTACAATGCTGCCCGCATTTATGAAGAAAAAAGTATGATGGATTCACTTGGAAAGCTGGTGCCTGAAATGCATCGGGTTGCAGGTGATAAGCCGTCTGGCAATGTCGTTAATTTAAAAACAGCATTATAGTTTTTGCTCCCCTCCCATACCACTTACTTCGATAGAAAAAAAGACTATTATTAAATTTTTTTTTGGGTATAATTTGCCTCTTTCCACAATATGATGTGCTTTTGTGTTTAGAGTGGCACTATATGTATGCGTGTTGACACGTATATTTTATATAGTGAAACAGGTCTATAAAGTATGTATGGAAACATAAATATTAGCTGTTAGTGAGAGGATACCTACCCAAATGAAAGGCGCTGTTCTTAAGTTTAATGCCACTTCCGAGACTGAAATCCCGATGCAGTCCGCATCACTGGATATTTGGGATAAAAAATACCGTTTGAAATCTAAAGATGGTGACATTGTTGACCGTACGATTGACGATACTTACAAGCGGGTCGCCCGTGCTTTGGCTGATGTGGAAGAGACGGAAGATCAGCGTGACAAATGGTTTGAACAGTTTGCATGGGCACTACGCCATGGTGCGATCCCTGCGGGTCGTATTATCTCCAATGCAGGTGCATTAGCCTACAAGCCTGCCACCTCGACAATTAACTGTACTGTATCCGGCATCGTTCATGACTCCATGGATGATATTTTAAATAAGGTGCATGAAGCAGGTTTAACACTGAAATCAGGCTGCGGCATCGGCTATGAATTTTCAACATTGCGGCCTAAAGGAGCGTATGTTTCGGGTGCGGGTGCTTATACTTCTGGTCCACTCTCTTTTATGGATATCTACGACAAGATGTGTTTCACCGTATCCTCAGCTGGAGGGCGACGTGGTGCACAAATGAGCACATTCGATGTGGGGCATCCCGATGTACTGGATTACATTCGCGTCAAACGGGAAGATGGCCGTCTGCGTCAATTTAATTTGTCATTGTTGATTACCAAAGAGTTTATGGAAGCGGTAAAAAATGATGATGACTGGAAGCTGGCATTTCCAATCTCTGAAAAAGAGTCAAAAACAGATAACATCAATTTTGAAGATACAACCCAAGTGATTTGGCGTGAGTGGCCTATTAAAGAAGGTTTTATTACCAATGATGCAGGGCAGGTGGCATGTCGGGTTTATAAAACAATTCGGGCGCAGCGTCTATGGAATGTCATTATGACCTCGACTTATGACTTTGCAGAGCCAGGGTTTATTCTTATTGATCAATACAATGAGATGAACAATAACTGGTTTTGCGAAAATATTCGTACCACAAATCCTTGTGGTGAACAGGGATTGCCGCCTTACGGTTCATGCCTGCTGGGATCCATAAATTTGACTCGATTTGTATTGAATCCTTTTACTGATAAAGCCGAATTTGATTGGGAAAGCTATCGTAAAGTGATTCGCATTTTTACACGTATGCTGGATAACGTCGTTGAGATTAATGGTTTGCCACTGCCACAGCAGCGCCATGAAATTGAAAGCAAACGTCGGCACGGCATGGGGTATCTGGGTTTAGGCTCAACAATCACCATGTTGCGTATGAAATATGGCGCAGAAGATTCACTGGAATTTACAGATAAAGTCACGAAAGATCTTGCGCTGGTCGGTTGGGAAACTGCATTGGAATTAGCAAAAGAGAAAGGCCCGGCTCCCGTTCTGGAAGAGACTTTTACAGTGACGGATGAGATGTTGTTTAAACGCCCTGAAATGGCTAAAGATGGCTGGAAAGCAGGAGATAGTATTCAAGGGAAAGTATTGCACGCCAAATACAGTCGTTATATGCAACAGATTGCAGAGGTGGCTCCAGAACTTGTTGAAGAGCTGAGCAAGGTAGGAGCACGTTTTACACACCATAGCTCAATTGCACCCACGGGAACCATTTCGCTCTCCTTGGCGAATAATGCTAGCAACGGTATTGAACCCTCATTTGCACATCATTACTTTCGCAACGTGATTCGCGAAGGTAAAAAAACAAAAGAGAAAGTGGATGTCTGCTCTTATGAATTATTAGCGTACCGTGAGCTGATTAACCATAAAGCCATGCCATCTTCAGATAAGGCGGAAGAAAGTTTGCCTGACTACTTTATTACAGCGGACAGTATCTCACCCAAACAGCATGTGGATGTGCAAGCAGCCTCACAAAAGTGGATTGACTCATCCATATCCAAAACGGCGAATGTACCGACGGATTATGCTTATGAGGATTTCAAAGATATCTACCTGTACGCTTATGAGCAAGGGTTAAAAGGTTGTACAACCTTTCGTTTTAATCCGGAAGCATTCCAGGGTGTTTTAGTTAAAGAAGATGATTTGAAAAAAACCACTTACAGCTTCACTTTGGAGAATGGCGAACAGGTTGATCTGAAAGGCAATGAAGAAGTGGAGTACGACGGTGAAATACATACCGCTGCAAATCTTTACGATGCGCTTAAAGAAGGTTATTACGGGAAGCTTTAATGATGGCTGTTAAATTTGAAAGTAAAATTGTTGGTTATAAAGTGAAGTCTGAAGAGGATGCGAAAGTAGAGTCTGCTTCTGAAAAGAGCAGCACTGCTGATGTGATTCAGATGCATGAAAAGGTTGAGCGCCCGGAAATGCTGGTGGGTTCGACGTATAAGATCAAAACGCCGCTCTCTGAGCACGCGTTGTACGTCACGATTAATGACATTATCCTGAATCAGGGCACAGAACACGAACTACGCCGCCCCTTTGAAGTGTTTATTAACTCTAAAAATATGGATCACTTTCAGTGGATTGTTGCGCTGACACGAATTATTTCTGCGGTATTCAGAAAGGGGGGAGACGTTACATTTTTAGTCGATGAATTAAAAGCTGTTTTTGATCCGCGTGGTGGATACTTCAAGAAAGGCGGACAGTTCATGCCATCACTGGTGGCTGAAATTGGTGATGCGATTGAGTCCCACCTGCGTATGATCGGAATGATTAAAGACGAAGACCTTGATGAACACCAGAAAAAAATGATCGCTGAAAAGCGTGCGCAATTGGAAGCAGTGCAGAGTAAAAGTGAAAAAAATAGTGATGATAGCGACTTTCCCGCCAGTGCAGAGCTTTGTTCCAAATGCAGCACTAAAGCCATGATCAAAATGGACGGATGTTTGACCTGTTTGAACTGTGGCGATTCAAAGTGTGGTTAGGCAGTTTGATACTATTTAAAAAAGTGAACAAAGGGCAGCGTTGAAAGGTATATAATCAGTGCGAGAATGGCGGCATACATAACAACAAAAAACGGTCTTTCTTTGATTAAATCCAAAGTCGTTTTTTGTTGACCCTCTTTTTTAAGCTGATCATACTCTTCACGTTTACGAGAAGCGCGCTTGACAGCATATTCCGCTAAAAGCGTTTTAACCTGAGGGTGTTGTTTTTCATCCTTAATCCATAAAGCAGGCGATGAAATTCCCCAGCGTCCGGCTGGCGTTTCATAAAAGTCGATGGAATGTTGATTGAACAGCTCTCGAACTTCTTCGAGCTCATCATCGGGGACATTGTTAAGATTAAAAACACGAACAGCCATGACACCTTCGAAAATAATTTGCTTTAATGGCCTCCATATTACCTTAATAGAAAAGTAAGAGCATCTATTGAGTATCACTGCTAAACTGCGGCTCAGTCCGAGCTAAAAAACTGTGAACTGAACTCTAAATGTACAGCTATATACTGCGCCGTTTATTACTGATGATTCCGACTCTGTTAGGTATCACCCTGGTTGTATTTATGGTGATGGCTGCCGCACCCGGCGGAATCAGTGCACAGAGTTTGATTGAAGGTAATTTGGAGCCGCAAGCCAAGCAGGCGATGGAAGAGTACTATAATCGCCTGTATGGATTAGATCAGCCTGCTCCGATGCAATACTTGCGCTGGTTGAATAACATCTCCCCCATTGGTTTCACTTTTGATGAAAACAATAGCATCAATGGCTTTTCGTTTTTAAAAGGCTCCGATCTGGGCACAAGCTTTCGTTATGGTCGCTCTGTGCTGGATTTAATCGAAGAACGTGTTCCGATTACGTTGCTTTTGAACGTACTTTCCTTGCCTATTATCTATCTGCTCTCCATTGTTGTCGGGGTGCGCGCTGCAACGCAGCGAGGCCAATCCTTTGATACCTCATCCAGCATGGTCATGCTGGGTTTATGGTCGATTCCAACCATGTTGGCGGGTGTGCTTATGATCGGTTTTTTTGCCAGTGATCAGTATTGGCAATGGTTTCCAACAGCAGGTTTGAGCGATCGCTCCGCACTGGATATGCCATTTCTGCCGCATTGGGGATCGGCTCTGGATGTTTTGCTGTTGATGCTTTTTATGGTGATTGGATTGTTGTCGCTGGTGGCATTGAGCCAGTATGCAAAGCGCATGTTTCGATCAGCGATTATGGCAGGCCTGGGCGGAATTCTGGGTTTCATGATGGCTAATGATGTGAGTGCGGGCACACACACTATGTCTGTTCTTCTCAGTGTGAGCGGCGCTGTTCTATTCGGTTTGCTCGGTTATACAAGTTTTACCGCACTGCGTACCAGTTCGATGGGTTTGCTCGGTATTTTGCTTGGCATATTGTTGGCATGTACATTAATGCAAGATGAATTTGTACGTGGCTTTCTGCTTGATCGCCTTTGGCATCTGGTTTTGCCAGTGCTCTGTTTGACTTATGGGGGCTTCGCTTTTTTGGCGAAATTGATGCGAACGGCAATGCTGGAAAATTTGCTGGCTGATTATGCGCGTACTGCACGCGCCAAAGGATTGAAAGAAAGTGATGTTTTGTGGCGGCATGTATTTCGCAACAGCTTGCTGCCGTTGATTACGGTGTCTGCGAGCCTGTTGCCGAGCTTGCTGGCAGGGGCAGTGATTGTTGAGGCTATTTTCAGTATTGATGGCATGGGAAAACTGGCGATTGAGGCCGTAAAAGGACGGGACCGTGAACTGGTGTTATCAATTACGCTGATCAGTGGTGTATTGACCCTGATGAGCTATCTGATTGCTGACCTCTGTTATGCTGTGGCAGATCCTCGGGTGAGTTATGACTGATTCAGAATCACCAGAAAAAAACAGTGGTTATGCTGTACAAATTTTGCGCGACACATTCAGTCGTTGGGGCGCTCGACTGGGTCTGTTCTGGATCGGTGTATTGGTTTTTTGCGCTGTATTTGCGCCCTTGTTAGCGAACAGCCATCCATTGCTTTTGAGTCAAAATGGCCAATGGCAAAGCCCAATGCTGCAATTTATGACACCTAATGACGTGATCATATTGGCATTGCTGCTGATCACAGCCACCCTGTTATTGATGCGGTGGACTTTGAGGCACAAAATAATGACAGGGTTGGGGTTGTTGTTTGTTGTGGCCACACTGAGTATCTCTTCCGTTTCCCCTCCCGAGCTGACAGTTTACGAACAATATCGTGAAAATGACAAAGCAGAGCAGTACGACTGGGTGATTCATGCGCCTATCCCTTATTCACCGAAAGACTATTTGCGTGATGAAGGTGATACCGGACTTGAAGCTCCGCTCAGTAGCGATGAACGTCTCCATTGGATGGGGACGGAAGCGAATGGAGCAGACGTATTAAGCCGTATGATCCATGCATCACGAATTGCGCTCGTAATTGGTTTTATTGCGACCGGTATCGCAATGTTCATCGGGATTATCATCGGCGGCTTGATGGGGTATTTTTCCAGTTGGGTTGATATGATTGGAATGCGGCTGGTGGAAGTGTTTGAAGCGGTGCCCACGCTGTTTCTGTTGCTCATTTTTGTCGCCTTTTTTGATCGAAGTCTTTACATGATGATGGTGATTATTGGTGTGACGAGCTGGCCAGGTTATGCGCGCTATATTCGAGCAGATTTTTTACGTTTGCGTCAGCAAGAATTTGTACAGGCAGCGATCGCTTGTGACTTGCCGCTGAAATCAATTTTGTTTCGCCATATGTTGCCGAATGGCATTGCGCCCATTTTGGTGGTCGCCAGTTTTGGTGTGGCCTCGGCAATTTTAGCGGAAGCGACGCTGAGCTTTTTAGGGCTCGGTTTAGTGGATGATCCTTCGTGGGGGCAAATGTTGAGTCAGGCTGTTCAGGCCTCTACATTTAATTGGTGGATGGCTGCTTTCCCGGGGGGCGCTATCTTTTTCACCGTGTTTGCCTATAACTTAATCGGGGAGTCACTGCGTGATGCGATTGATCCTCATCTTAAAACGCGTCGAACACAGGATGAATTAGCAGCTGAGTTGCTATGAAAATTCCGGGTCAGGAATGAACGCGCTCGGTGTCATTCCAAGCCGGTTTAATCGGCGGGCAAATTTTTTATCGTCAAATGTTGCGATTCGTTCACAGGATTTGTAACTGGCATGATGTAACGCATCGGCAAAGTCCAGCCCCTCGACCAGACCAGAGACGGCACTGACTACGGCTCCGCGCTCTTCCACTGTGACATGTTCCAGAGAAAGAAGGTGCTGGAACACGCTGGCAATATCATCAGGTTTAAAGCCGTAATACCCCCGCATGACCCACTCAAGTTCAAGTAAAACGGTCTTGCATACCATTAAAGGTCTGCCCGACTCGATAAGCGCACGCGCAGCCAAACGTTGTTTGTTTGCCTCACTATCGTCAGCATCTTCAATGTAATAGCGTGCTAAAACGTTTGTATCCAGACCAATCATTATTTGCTCCGATCTTTCTGCAGTAACGATGCAGGATCGAAATCGACGGGCACTGCCGAGCGCTGCGTTTTTAACATACCAAAGCCCGTGGATGAAACATCCGCAGGTGTGCTTTTCACTTTAAGTTCGATATGATCATTTACGATCTCAAAGGATACCTTGCTACCCTTTCTAATGCCCAACTGCTGCCGAATAGGTTTCGGAATCGTGACTTGGCCTTTGCTTGTTACGGATGTGTCTAACATTATTTTCTCACAATAGATAAGTAATACCTAGTAAGAATATCAGTTTTTGAAGGCTGCCGCTATTTCCAGTAAAGTGATCGTATTTATTGAAACAATCTCCGTCAACAACAGATAAATGAACAACCATGCTACTTCAAGTAAAAAATCTTAAAACCTACCTGAAAGGTGGGGGTAAAACAGTAAAAGCTGTGGATGGTGTGAGTTTTCACATTGACCGGGGTGAAACGTTTTGTCTGGTGGGTGAGTCGGGAAGCGGCAAGTCCATCACGGCGCTATCTGTTATACAGCTTTTGCCTCAGGATATAAGCACTCACCCGGAAGGTCAGATTTTGTTCGATTATCGGCACGACGATGGTCAGGTCGAAAATGTTGATATGGTTTCTCTTCCAGAATCACGCAAGCAGGCCATTCGTGGTTCACGCATTGCCATGATTTTTCAGGAACCGATGACTTCGCTGAATCCGGTATTTACAGTGGGTGATCAGGTGATGGAAGCGTTGCAGCAACACCATCCTGAAATGAGCCATGCGGAAGCACGTACCCGTACTATCGAAGCTTTTAAACAGGTAAAAATTCCCAACGCCGAACAACGCATTGATGAATATCCACATCGGCTATCCGGTGGACAGCGCCAGCGTGTAATGATTGCAATGGCGATGGCCTGTGAACCTGATTTGCTGATTGCCGATGAGCCGACCACGGCTCTGGATGTGACCGTGCAAGCTGAAATCTTGCGTTTGATGAAAGATCTGCAACAGCGCTGTGGCACCAGCATTTTGTTTATTACGCATGATTTTGGTGTGGTGTCGCAGATGGCAGATCGTTTGGCGGTGATATACCAAGGTAAAATGGTCGAATGCGGTACATTGGAGGAAGTTTTAAAAGCTCCAAAGCATGAATACACTAAACAGTTGCTTGCGGCCTTGCCCGAAAATCTTCCCAGACCTGAAAAGCAGTCACCACTTGTTGACCGCTCAGAGCAAAAAATATTGCTGGATGTATCAGGCTTGAAAGTTCATTTTCCGATAAAAAAAGGCGTACTGCGCCGCACGGTGGATTATGTTCGTGCTGTGGATCAGATTGATCTGAAGATTCCTGAAGGGCAAATTCTCGCACTGGTGGGCGAATCCGGTTGTGGTAAAACCACATTGGGTCGAACGCTGTTGCGTCTGATTGACTCAACAGGAGGTGAAATATGCTTTGATGGGCACGCGTTGACGGGACTTTCGCGCAAACAGATGCGCCCATTCCGTCGCCAGATGCAGATTATCTTTCAAGATCCAATGTCCTCGCTCAATCCGCGCCTGACAATTGCCAGCACGCTCACTGAGCCGATGAAAGTGCATGGTATTGGCTCATCGCATCAAGAGCGTTTGGAAATTGCCCGTAAAACAATGGAGCAAGTACAGCTTGATCCTGAGTATATCTGGCGTTATCCCCATGAATTTTCCGGAGGGCAGCGGCAGCGCATCGGAATTGCACGCGCACTGGTATTAGAGCCACGCTTTATTGTTTGTGATGAAATCACAAGTGCTCTGGATGTTTCTGTGCAAGCAGATATATTGAAGTTGTTGCTGGATATTCGTCAGGAGCGAAATCTCACACTGCTATTCATCACACATAATATCGGTGTTGTGGAATATGTGAGTGATGAAATGGCAGTGATGTATGAAGGGAAGATTGTCGAGCGTGGTTTAACGAGTGATGTGTGTCATCAGCCACAACATGAATATACGAAGCAGCTACTTTCTGCTGTGCCGCGCCTTGAAATTTAGAATTGGTTATTACTATGGAGTGATATATACCTCAATATCCGGCGAACAAAATGGAACCCCAAACAGCTAAAATATTTATGAGCGGTGGTAGTCAGGCTGTACGCCTACCTAAAGAGTATCGCTTTGATACTGAAGAGGTTTACATTACAAAACAAGGCTCAAACGTAATAATTTCTACAAAAAATCCTAGTGACAGTTTCTCTGAGTTGAATTTCCCGGTAGCTTGCTGCTGCGGGGTCGGTTTAATGGCTGATAGTTTTTGAGTAAACATGAATTACTACCACGCCTGAAATAATTAAACCCATGCCGATTATAGCCGGTGTATCCGGGATTTGTTTGTATAGTAATGCACCAATAATTGCGATTAAAACAATGCCAATACCAGACCAGATAGCATATGTAATTCCTATTGGAATGGTTCTTAAAACAAGAGTCATGAAATAAAATGCAACACCATATCCAATAATAACTATTAGGCTAGGTAGCAACTTTGTAAATTCGTCTGATGCTTTTAAGGCACTTGTCGCAACCACTTCGGCTATTATTGCTATCGCTAAATACAGGTATGCCATGTGCGTTCCTTAGTCAGGATAAAGTATAAAAGACTCAAAATCATCGGGGTGAATATCTGCTTCAGAAACGGCTTTTCCCGCAACAGAAATCCCGGCATTATGGACTGAGGCGAGGTTTTTTGAAACCAGAGGGTGCCATGCGGGAAGGGGTTTGTTTTCAAGCAGTAAGAGATAGGCGCAGCTTTCAGGAAGCCAGGGATAGTCGGAAATGTTATTAGCAGTTAACGTTAAACAGTCGGAAACATGCTGGGTGCGGTTTTCATAATGTTTGCAGTGACACCCCTCTGTATCAAGCAGTTTACAGGCGACACGGGTATAAAATATTTCACTTGTTTCATCATCTTCCAGTTTGTGCAGGCAGCATAAACCACAGCCATCACAGAGTGATTCCCACTCCTTGATTGAAAGCTCAGTGAGTGATCTATTTTCCCAAAAATTGCCCATGAATTTAGTGTAGTGGCTGCTCTGCATCCTGTGCTTTATAGTGTTTCATCCACCACTCTTCGGCATCTTTTGTGGCTTCATCAATCTCACTTTGTTTGAGTAGCGCACTTAATTTTATTCTGGGATCACCTTCTTGTAAGCCTTGATGCTCACTATCATTCCAGACAGCAGCGATGCTATACCACATATAGGCTGTTTTTAGATTTTTAGTGACTCCCTGCCCGTTTTCATAGAGTGCGGCCAGCCTGTTTTGTGCGCCAATATGGTTGTTTTGAGCGGCTTGCAAATACCAGTGTGCTGCTTTTTTATAGTTTTGAGACATACCTGCATCTGTTTCATAAAGCCGGGCTAAATTGGCTTGTGCGTAAGTATCTTTTTGCTGTGCGGCTTTTTCTAACCATTTCGCAGCTTCGATCGGATTTGCCTGAACTCCAAGTCCTTCTTTATAGATATAACCCAGTTTGCTTTGGGCCATAGAGTAGTTTGCCTGAGCTGCTTTTTTATACCAATCAAGACTTTTTTGCATATTTTTTGTGACGCCAATGCCTTGGCTGTACATGTGGCCAAGAGCAGTTTGTGCTCTGGCATCTCCCTGATCTGCGGATACACTGAGTAATTGCAATGCGCGCTTGGGGTCGGCTTTGATAAAATCACCAAACAAATATTGGATGCCAAGTTCTGTACGGGCATGTTGGTTGCCTGCTTTCGCTTGCTCTTCCAGTGTCTGCATTGCTTTTTGTCGATCCTCTGTCACAGGGTCGGTATCAGGTGTTGCAAATGTATATTGTGCAGTGAGCAGTAATGTAGCCAGGATGAATGTTCGTTTAAATTTCATGCGTATTCCTTAAATTATACGTTCAGACTCTTGCTTGCGATTTCATAAACGTCTTTGGAGAGATTGTCGATCGCAATAACTCTTTCTAGTTCTATTTTCATCAAAGTTTGACGATTCTCATCGAATCGGTGCCAGCGCGTCAATGGGTTGAGAAAACGGGCTGCAACTTGAGGGTTGATGACGTTCAATTCAATCACTTTGTTGGCAAGAAATTGGTAACCTTTGCCGTCTGCACGGTGAAAATGAATGGGATTGCTATTACAAAAAGCACTGATCAGTGAGCGAGCTCGATTTGGATTTTTGATGTCGAATGTCGCATGGGATGCCAAGCGTAGAATATCGTTAAAACTGTTCTCCAGGCTTGAAACGGCTTGAAGTGTGAACCATTTGTCGAGTACGAGAGCTTCATTACGCCATTTGATAAAAAATGTATTGAGTGCGATTTTCCGTTCGGGGCAGTCACACTGAGTGAGCGCACTGAGCGCGGCAATTGAATCAGTCATATTTTTTGCCTGGGAAAATTGCTGGCAACAGAGCTTGATGATCTTTTTGTCACCCAGCTGCATTAAATAATCAAGCGCGCAATTTTTGATTTTTCTCATGGCAATGGCTTGCGTATCGTTCCGGTAGGGGCCGTCGTCAGTGTTGTTTTGATAGATTGCAAGCAGTGAATCTTTCAGTGCACTGGCCAATGTCAGTTTTAAGTATTGGCGGCAGTGATAAATGGCATCGACATCAATGATTGCCATCTGTTCACCCAGATAGGTTTCTGATGGCAGGGTGATGATTTCAGCAATCAGTGCTTTATCCAGCGTGTCGTTATTAATGGTTTTGGCAATGGCATCAATCAAACCTTCAGGCAGCGTGAGCGCCTGACTATTATTATATTGTTCGATCAGCTTTAAAATTGTTTTGGTAAAAAGCTGTTGCCCAGCTTCCCAGCGATTGAATGTGTCTTGGTCATGTGCCAGCAAAAATATCAGGTCTTCATCACTCAGGTCACTATTTAATTTGACGGGTGCGGAAAATCCTCTTAAAAGTGATGGGGTGGGGCGCTCTTGAATATTTATGAAATGAAACTGACTTTCATGGTCATGCAGCTCTAATAAGCGAGTCGTTTGAGGCGACTTTCCATGTTCACCTTCTAATTGAAGTGGTAAATCATTGCCATTTTTATTCAGTAAAGCGACAGCAACGGGGATATGTAAAGGCGGCTTGTTGTTTTGGCCTGGAGTATCAGGGCAGGACTGTTTGATGTTTAACGTGAATTTTTGTGTGGTGGCATCATAGTGGCTCGTTACATCAAGTTGCGGTGTACCTGAAATTTCATACCATAGTTTAAAGTGTTCCAGATCAATGCCGCTGGCATTTGACATCGCTTTTACAAAATCTTCTGTAGTGACTGCCTGGCCGTCGTGACGTTCGAAATAGAGATCAATCCCTTTTCGAAAGTTCTGGGTGCCGAGCAAGGTGTGCATCATGCGAATTAATTCAGAGCCTTTTTCATAGATAGTCATCGTATAAAAATTGCTGATTTCTATGTATGAGTCAGGGCGTACAGGGTGTGCCATCGGCCCGGCATCTTCGGTAAATTGCCACAAACGTAACATGCGTACATCATTGATGCGCTTGACGGCACCAGAACCCATGTCAGCAGAAAATTGCTGGTCACGAAAAACGGTCAGTCCTTCTTTAAGGCTGAGTTGAAACCAGTCACGACAGGTGACTCGATTACCGGTCCAGTTGTGAAAGTATTCATGAGCAATGACTGCTTCGATGCGTTCGTAATCGTTATCCGTGGCCGTTTCGGGTTTGGCTAAAATGCATTTGGTATTAAATATATTAAGCCCTTTGTTTTCCATTGCGCCCATATTAAAGTGGCCTACGGCAACAATCATGTAGATATCAAGGTCATATTCAAGGCCAAAAGTTTCTTCATCCCATCGCATTGAATTTTTTAAAGATTGCATGGCGTGATCGCACTTGTCGGCATCGTGCGGCTCAACAAAAATGTGCA
>CAYXVC010000021.1:0-2018 GCA_964468225.1 uncultured Gammaproteobacteria bacterium | reverse complement strand
TAGGTGATTTTACGAAAACCTTCGGCTTCGCATTGAGTGCAAAACATACCGTTTGATTTGTATAAGCCTTCAAAGGATGTATTGTTTTGAGGTTGAATGCAGGTCTCTATTTCAAGGGTGAAGGTGTCAGGTAATTGTGTAATGATGAGTTGTTCGTTGGCTATTTGGTATTTATCTGATTCTAATAGTCGATCATCAAGAGTGATGCTACATAACTCCATCTCCTGGCCAATAAGTTGCAGGGGTCGTTGGTGCTTGCCGTTACGTTGCAGGGTGAGTTTGGATTTAACTCTTGCGGATTGTTCTTCTAGATTAAAATGAAGGTGAACGGAATTGATTAGGTAGTCAGGCTGTTTGTAGTCTTTGAGGTAAGTGGTTTGGGGTTTTCTATTCGCCATTCTTCATCCCTTGGTCGACATCAATTTTTGGTTACTCTATCAGTTTTAATCTGTAATGTTCGAAAATAGTTTTTTTATATAAAAAATAAGCTTTAATGTGAAAATGTCCATGATTTTTTTTCTATTTTAGAGTAGAGTTGTGCAACGGGGCTCCGCAGGGTGTTTGATGGCGGTTGGCGAGATGGATATCAGCCGGTCAAACAATCGAGTTCAATGTGATATAGGCATATGAAAGATAGATTAACAATCACCATTACCGACGTTAATGGATCTAAACATTTTACTACACATAAAATAGCTCAGAAGTTGGCTTTGTACCTGGCTTCATTTCTCTTTCTGATCATTGCGATTGGCATCACAATGATTCTGGTTTTACAGAAAGAAGTGTCAGTTATAGAAGATAAAAAGGTTGAAATTCAGCAGGAAATAACACAATTAATAGATGAGAATGTTGGGCTAAGGCTCAACTGGGATGCGCTGAGTTTGAAGCTGGACGATATCGAAGAGATGGTTGGGCTCAAATATCAGGGGCATCTTGATGTTGCAAGTCGTGTTGAATTGGCCAGCCTGACATCTGCAGAAAAGGCCGCTGTATTTCAAAATATACCAAATGGTTCTCCACTGGCGGAAACAGTTGTTACAAGCTCATATGGAAAAAGGGTTCATCCTATTTCAGGAGTGGAAGAGAAACATGGAGGTATTGATTTACGTGCAAAAATGAATACAGACATTTTTGCAACAGCAGATGGAGTAGTGGAGTACGCTGCTTCTAACAAGCAAAGTGGTTATGGAAAGCTACTTATTATTAGCCATAACTATGGGTTTAAGACATTTTATGGCCATTTGAACGGATTCGAAGTTAAGCAGGGTGATTTCATTCAAAAAGGTGATTTGGTCGCACGGAGTGGGAATAGTGGGAAAAGTAGTGCACCTCATCTTCATTATGAAATCAGATACATTCAAAGGCGGGCTAATCCTATTAATTTTATTCAATGGGATATGCAATCTTACGAATCCATTTTTTCCAAGGAGAAGTACATAAAATGGCCATCTTTAGTTCAAGCAATAACACGACCAATGTTTCAGTTGCCGCAACAGTTATTGCAAACGGCACAAAAATAAAAGGCGATATCGATATTGAGTGCAATCTTCATTTGGATGGAGAGTTTGATGGAACGGTTCGATCCATTGGTGCAATTACGATTGGCCAGAATGGTATTGCAATAGGGGATTTTCATGCGGGCACGGTGATCATTAGCGGGCAATTAAGTGGAACGTTAACGGCTGAGACTGTAGAGATACTGTCTTCAGGAAGCGTGACGGCCAAGGTCGTTGCTAAAGACTTTACTATTGAAAAAGGTGGAATATTTGAAGGGGAGGCGCTGATAAAGTCTGATGACGTGTCGTTAAGTGCAGAGTTTTCCAAATTAAAAGATAATTCAGTGGTTGAAGAGAAAAAGCTAAAAGTGATTTAATACTGGAGTATTAATGTACTGCATTTATATGTGAATGCAGTACATTATATTTATCCAAGCGATCTTCCAATGTCAGCAATGGGTGCTACAAGAAGCATTTTTAGTAGCTGTAGAAAAATAATAGCTACAATTGGAGAAAGATCCA
>CAYXVC010000020.1:2367-26844 GCA_964468225.1 uncultured Gammaproteobacteria bacterium | reverse complement strand
CCAGCAATCGCCGCAATAATCTGCGCCAGAGGCATACCAAAATAGTTCACCACATGGCGTAAAGAGCTGTCTGGATTTTTATTCATGTGTTCGCGCACACACTCCTGCCAGCCATCCAGCCCCATGGTTAAAGAACGCCCCCGCTTTTCATCGCCTTTGACTTCACCTGTCAATTGGTCATATTTGTTAGCATAGCCACGCGGAGTAATCATCAGCCCTTGCTCAAGGAAGGTGCTGCTGTTACCAATCAATACGGTTGTCAGCATACCGATATTGCAATCAACCATCTGATCCAAACGCACGATCTGAATGTCCTGTTTTGCACGGTAAGCTGACTTTACAATCGCTACAGGTGTTTCCGGTTTGCGGTATTGTAATAAAATACGTTGAGCTTCAACGATTTGCCCTGTGCGCCGACCACTCTTGGGGTTATACAAGGCCACCACAAAGTCACTCTCTGCGGCAGCTTCCAATCGCCGTGCAATCACAGGCCAAGGGGTTAACAAGTCCGATAATGAGATAGAGCAAAAATCGTGCGTCAATGGTGCACCGACCAATGAAGCACAAGCTGATAGAGCAGTACTGCCAGGTATGACTTCTACTTCAATATCACTACCGGGCGTCCAACCTGACTGCAATAGCACTTCATAGGTCGGCCCCGCCATGCCATAAACACCGATATCACCTGATGAAATCAGCGCCACCACTTTACCCTGTTTCGCTTGTTCATAAGCTTCGATACTACGATCCAGCTCTTCAGTCATACCCTTGCGAATGACCACTTTGCCATCAAGTTGATCTTGCACCAGTTTGATATAAGTAGAATAACCGATCACCACATCGGCTTCTTTAATAGCTTCGAGTGCGCGGGCGCTCATGTGCTGTTTTGCGCCAGGGCCAAAACCCACCAGCAGAATTTTTCCTAGACTCATTGCGTGCCTTTTACCATACATGCTCTTAAGGTTCTGTTTCTGAAACAACCTCTTCGGGAATCAAACTATTTTTATAGTTCAAATACTCCCATTCAAAAATGAGTTCACTAAACATTTCAGAGTACTGGGGATGTTTGACAATAGCATCTATTTGTTGCCAATAGCCAATGCTTTCAAGCATGATTTTCCGTGTTCTAAAATCAAAAATAATTCTATCGTCATTATGAGTATGACTAATTTGAACAGGCTCGGAAATACTGCCTATAACATGAAAAACAGCCAGTCTATCTTTAATTTTATTTTTTGTAAGTGTCATATCCTGATCGAGATTGATTAAATCAAGCAGTATTTCTCGCATGTCTGTTTGGCCAAGTGGATAACCAATAGGGCTGGTTTTAACATTTGTGACAAAAGGTATCTTCAGTTGTTGGTCGTTTATTCTGTGCCCATGACCTAAAACTTCATCACCAATTTCAAATAATGATTCGCCATGATCTGCTGTAATGACAATAAGAGATTTATTGTATATGCCTAATTTTTTTAAATGTGTTACCAATCCCCCCACTGCATTATCAGCAACTGCTACAGCATTCCAGTAAGTGTCTTCCACCCATTCCTGGTTTTTTTGAGAAATTTTATTTCTTGGAATGGGTGAAATTCCTAATAAATTTTTCATGTTTGGGTGGTGGTATGAAAAGTGAGCCGCCTGAAAATTGATATAATAAAAATGTTTATCAATAGGATCTACTTGAGTGAGATGATTCGTCACACCGTTTAAAACCGTCTCTTCACTCAAACGAAGAGTCCCTGGATCGGTATTTGCATAAACTCGCTCCTCAATATTTGTTTCAGCATCAAAAAAATAGTCGGCAGTTTTTTTCATATTCGTCTCTTTGCTAATACCGCCAAATGACTCTGCTTGCCCTGAAAATACATTGATGTCGTAGCCAATTTTCTTAAGCATCTCAAACAGAGATTCACGGTGGCGCTGCGAAGTGAGCTCCCCATTAAACATGGCCTTTAAAGAAGAGACCGTAAAGCCTGTATGAGAGTATGTGTTTGCAAATACTGTCCCTGTTTCAGCGATTTTTTGTACGTTAGGAGATACGACAAGGCTATTGATTTTTTTTGACAACATCTCTTCTCTGGCACTTTCAAGAACAATAAAAAATACATAGTCAAAATTGGAAGCCACTTCAGAATAGTCTAAGCTGTACTCTTTTTCAGGACGTTTAAAATCTCCGAGTAGCATATCTTCATCAATACCATTATTTGGGATATCGACTGCCCCTGGATAGACATTCGAATCAAAGACTGCCGGATCGGCTGGAAATGAGAAATAGCCGTAACCATCTCGATCCAGATCGGTTGCAGAATCCAATACGTTTATTATCAAGCTATAGCTGTTCTTTTTGATCACGCCATATCGTACATTGTCATGATGTTGTACAAGCACCATGACAAACACCAAACCTGCCAGTGCAGTCGTAAAAGCAAATATAATGTGCTTCAGAAGGAATGGTTCATTGCTTTGTTCAACAAATGCCTCTGCATTAATATGTTTTTTTAACCATCTGTAACCCACCCAATGCGTGACCAAAGCCAGTAATAACAAGACAACAATAATGGCTGCTTCATCGGCAACATAATTTAAAGCAGAAAGAAGACTCCCTCCGGCGATATTTTTTATGATGGCAAAATTTATAGTATCGCTCATATATGAAAGCGCTTTATATTTTGCCAGTAACGCTGTGAGTGATAGTACAGTCACACTAAAAAAGAAATGGTATGCAGCAATCAGGTGCTTTTTTTTCAGAAGAGAGGCAATAAAAAAACAGACCAGAGCAATTGTGCCGTATAAAAACAGATCGCCATAGATGGATGCTGAAAAGAATAATAGCCTGTCCGGAAAAGACTCTACCGAATAAGGTTGCAGAAAAGCAGGGGTAAAAAACCCATGCTTTCGAACTAATAATATTAATTCAACTACTTGGATTATTATAACAATGCTAATAACAGAGCTTATCCAAGGATGCTTTCGTATAGAAGAAGTAAAAAATACCACTTTTTTATTATCCTTTATAGAATTAAAGTACAACGGGGCACTATATAAAAACAGAGCTTGTAAATCATTTAGCACTTAATAAACCAATGACAAACCCTAAGAAAATACAGTTACAATAAACTATGTTAAAGCTTTCTTCTTTATTCTTAACTAAATAGCCGCATAAAATAAATCATTGACTCAACACATGCAATAGTTTAAAAACATATATTTATAAGGCATATAATTATAATTTCATAATTCTCAGGTAAAAAATCAACTGATCTCACTCTTTACTATAAAAATAACTAAGGTTTTTTCACACAATTGAAGTGTGATACCTATAGAGCGCAGCTCAAGGGAGGGATAGCTAATGCAGAAAAGCTATTTATGTTCCAATATTTTTTTGGAAAATCATCGTAAACAACTAAATAAGAGTTGTTCATATATTGCATCAGGAATATTTACATGCAGTATTCTTCTTGGAATTTCTCCATTTATAAGCTCGGCACATGCCACCACCGACCTTAATCTTGACTACAAAGAGCAAAACGGACAAGTCCACATGCGGTGTAATTTTGGAGATACAACCGATGTTTTTTGTGAAGAAGGCCCTAGTGCTGGAAAAAACCAGACTCCCTTTCTCTATGAAACAATTACAGGTGATGATGGCAACAGCTATATTCATATGATTATAGGTGACCCTGATGAAGCTTTTGCTCAAGAAATTTACATTATGGGTGGCTATTCATCCGATGGTACCGGAACAGCCAACGGTGCTACGATCCCATTAATTAATGACAGCATTGATCTTATTAACTTCAATCCACTGAGCTCTTTAGGCCAAGGCTCGGCCAATCCAACAAAAGTAATCATGCGCCAAGATATCAAGGGCGAAGAAATATCCATGGAGTTCATCAAGGATAATCTACTGACCAAACCTAAAATAACACAAATAGTCACCAGTGAAGATATGGTGTCAGAATTTATCGTCGATATGTCTGCGATTACCTATAATGACAAGAGCACACCGACTGCCATCATTAATAACCTGACGTTCTCTACTTCAAAAATACCGGATGATGGCGGTTCATTCAATATGATTGAAAATGGTGACAGAGTCACAGTGGATGCAGGCCTCTACACCTATACAGAAGGCACGGGCACACTCGGGTCAGAAGGAACTTATGATTATGAAAAGAGTGAATTCAATATGGATCAGCCGTGGGAAGATTATGCCATCCCAAGCATGAATCCAGACAATCCATTCCCATAGCAGTATTAAATATAAGAAACCATTTCATCCATACGTCGACGTGACTTTTGTTCAGGTAATTCCGCAGGATAACCCACACTGAGCAAAGCCACCGGCACACTTCCCTCTTCATTTTCTACAATCTCAGCAACTGTTTGTTCGGAAAAGTGGCCTACCCATGTCGATGCCATTCCAGCCGCGACAATAGCTAATTGAGCGTAACTTGCTGCTATAGTTGCATCCTGAATCGCATAGAGCTTTTCCCCGCGCTCGCCATACATTTCTGACGAACGCTTATGATCAGCACAAAAAACCAGGCAGACGGGTGCTTGTGCGATAAATTCCTGATTCTCAGCCGCTTGACTCAAAGCCAGACGTTTTTCTACAGCTTCCACCACAAAAATTTTATACGACTGTAAATCACCGGCACTCGGTGCTGCACATGCCATCTCCAGTATGGCATTCAATTTCTCACGTTCGACTGCAATCCCGGATTGGTACTGACGTACTGAATGACGATGACGAACCGTTTCAAAAAAATCCCACATCATATCTCTCCCAAAGTTTTAGATAGCTTTGTAAGCTCCGGGCTTTCAGGGTAATTCAATTTGAATACCTGAAAAGCTTCATCCGCCAGATTTTTCATATCCAAAGCCACATACGCTTTTACCATCAAGGTCAATGCATCAGGCACCGATGTACTTCGATGGTATTTTACAACCACCTCTTTGGCTCTGTTTGCAGCTGCAACGTACGCCCCCCGCTTCATATAATAACTCGCAACATACAGTTCATGACGAGCGCGCTTGTTTTTCAAATAGATAATTCGTTGTACGGCATCTTGTGCGTAAACACTTTCAGGAAATTTTATGACCACATCAGAAAAATAGCGCAATGCCTCATCTGTACTGCGTGGGTCACGCTCCGCGGTATCCAGCGATAAAGCCTGATCAATTGAATCCATTCCCTGATCAAAACGTGCCAACCCTTTTAGATAATAAGCGTAATCAACATTCTTATGACGCGGATACGACCTGATGAAATAGTTGGCAGAAGAGATCGCCGACTCCGGCTCATTATATTGGTAATAAGCATAAGCAACATCCAATTGCGCCTGCTGCGCATATTCACCAAAAGGATAGCGTGATATCAGTGCTTCATAATCTTCGATTGCAAACTGGTAATCTTCACGATCCAGAGAAGCTTTTGCTTCACTGTACAGTTTGGATGCCGACCAATTTTCAGGATCCTGCATCTCCACTGTAGAACAACCCGCCATAATAAAAGCCACACCGATGATGACCCATAAACGAAAACTTTGAATAACAATGATCTGTTTCACGTGACTTAATAAACCCCTTTTTCAACAATTTTCTGTATTTTACTTATTTGGCGTATCCACGGTCTATCTTCACCCAGCCCATCAGGTAACGACTTAATTGCAGTTTCAGCCATGGATAGATTCGAAAAAGCACCATAAACCAAAGCGTACCAAATAACACCCTCTCGTTTGACTGGGTAGTATGCGTAATTGCCAGACAAAAACAGGTGGTATCGGTCAATAATATCAATAATGCCCTGCTCATTACGAGACATTAATAATTGAAGGGTGTAATCCGTAGAACGTTGCGCATACAACCATGCTCTGTTCCTCCAGCCTGTTTCAGTCCTGGCTGGCTCAATAACTGACGTATCAAGCGCCTTCCCTGCAAGCAATTTCACACTCCTTTCGCCATTATCCAGCCCCAGTAAATTGTAGCTTTGAGTCAATATACCCAATGCCTCGGCAGCGGCTGGAACGCCCTGATAGTTTTCAATCACATATTCAGCATGAACAATCGCTGCATCATACTCGCCACTATTCAAGGCTGCGCGTGCTCGGCTCACTTCACTCATTGCAAGCTTACCACGTAAAAACGCCATCCTTTTAGTGCTGTCATCAGCATATCTACTTTCAGGAAATCTATTAACGAGCTTTGAAAATGACTGATATGCTTGACGTATATCATCACCTTGTGATTTAGAGTTTATTTGCTTTTCTTCAAGGCCGATATTAAAAAATGCTAATCCTTTTGAATAATATGCATAATCCAGTTTCTTGCTTAACGGGTATTTTTCTATAAATTCATCAACAACATCGACTAAAACATTCCACTGCTTTTGTTTGTAATGGATGTAAACCAGTTGTAACATTGCCTTTTCGGTTTTGGGTGCATCCGGGTGTAATTTGATTTGGTTTTTAAATGCATTGATAGCTGCAACAAAATCACCCTGCTTTATTGATTCCATGCCCGCGCTATAATGCTCGTTTGCCGATTGAGCAATACTGCGCTTGGTTGGTTGTTGGGCACATCCTGAAGTGACTATCAATAGCCCAACAATGACGAATATTTTTTTCAATTGCATGACAATCATGCCTCATTTTATTACTTAAATTTTATGGATAACTCACCCACGTTACAAGCCGAAATTCCTGAATCAATGTCTGGCAAAAGGCTCGATTGGGTTTTGGCCAGTCTGTTTTCGGACTATTCACGCTCAAAACTTCAGCAATGGTTGCACGATGGCCATATCATAATCAACAACAAAACAGGGCTTCCGGGGAAAACCAAAGTCGCCGGAGGGGAGCAAGTGACCTTGCACCCGATACTCTCAATCCAGACCGAGTCACAGCCTGAAGCCATTCCACTTGATATCGTCTTTGAAGATGACGATCTGATTGTGATCAATAAACCGGCGGGATTAGTCATGCACCCCGCTGTCGGTAATCAGGCAGGCACATTGCTTAACGCACTTCTGCACCACGATCCCGCACTCGCCAATATTCCAAGAGCCGGTATTGTACATCGACTGGATAAAGATACGACAGGTTTACTTGTGGTCGCGCGAACGCTCTCTTCGCAAAAGTATTTGGTCGAACAGCTTCAAGAACGCGAAATCAGCCGTGAATATCAAGCCATTGTTCATGGCACAATGGTCGCAGGAAGTACTGTTGAAGCGCCCATTGGCCGCCATCCCGTTGATCGCAAACGCATGGCAGTTAATCACAATGGAAAACATGCCACCACTCATTACCGTGTTGCAGAAAAATTTCGCCTGCACACACATGTTGACGTTAAACTGGAAACGGGGCGTACTCATCAAATTCGTGTCCACATGACACACCTAAAACATGCTTTAGTTGGAGACCCCGTCTATGGCGGTCGACTGCGGATTCCCCCGCACGCCACAGAAGCACTGGACAAAAATCTGCGATACTTTAAACGTCAGGCACTGCACGCCATTCGCCTCACGCTGAGCCATCCGGGCAGCGGAGAGATAGTCTCATGGCATGTGCCTTTACCCAATGATATGGTTAATTTATTAAATGCGCTCAGAGAGGATACTCAGACTCATGAATGACTGGATCACCCCAGATTGGCCGGCTCCAAAAAATATTCGAGCCATCACAACCACCCGCAATGGAGGTTTCAGCCAAACTCCGTATGACTCCATGAATATTTCCACCTATGTTGGAGATGACCCCGAGGCCGTACAGAAAAATCGGCAATATTTGCAATCGACCCTCAATATTCCATCACAACTACATTGGCTTGAACAGGTGCATGGCACTCTGGCAGTCAACGCCGCTCATATCACCGAAACCGTTAAAGCCGATGCCTGCTACAGCAGTGAAAAAAATATCATTTGCACCATCCAGACCGCAGACTGCTTGCCCGTTTTACTGTGTGATAAAACTGGAACAACAGTAGCAGCCATTCATGCTGGATGGCGTGGTTTGGCCGACGGTATTATTGAACAAGCGATCAATACCATGAACTGTCCCGGCAACAAACTTATCGCATGGCTCGGCCCTGCAATCGGCCCCAAAGCTTTTGAATCGGGCGATGATGTACGAGATGCTTTTATTGCACATGATAAACAAGCAAAAACAGCCTTCACCCAACAAACCAACGGCTTATGGCTTGCAGACATATACGAACTGGCACGACAACGGCTTACAAACCAAGGTGTCACCGCATGTTACGGCGGTAACTTTTGTACCTATCATGATGAAGCACGCTTTTATTCATTCCGAAGAGACCAGACCACAGGGCGGATGGCAACGCTTATCTGGTTGACTTAATCCGCCATGAGGAAAAAATGATGAACAACTGGTTCATGCTTACTTTGGTAGGTAAAGACAGAGCAGGCATTGTTGCGCAAATAACAACCATATTGTTTGAGAATAACTGCAATTTAGGTGAAGCTTCGATGATGAGACTTGGTGGGAATTTCAGCATCATGCTTATGGTTTCTTATCAAGGTGATGCCGATGCTCTAAAAAGCATACTGATCCCCGTGGCTGGCCGACTTGCATTAAAAATTCATATTGATGCGATTGATGCTGAGCTGCACCAACATGTCATTCCTGATGTTCGCATTTCTGTATTGGGTGCAGACAGAGCCGGTATTGTATCTCAAGTGACCGGCACACTCTCGGATGCCGGGCTAGACATTCTTGATCTGGAATCCGATGTAGGTGGTAGTGAGGATAAACCGCTCTATATCATGCATATTGAAGGTTGTGCAACACAAGGCATTGAGGCATTGGAATCAGCCCTCGCTCAAATCAGATCAAATAAAATTGATGCACATCTGTCCCCGATTGACATCATGATGGGATAATCCATGACAACCTACCAAATAATCAAATACCCCGACGAACGCCTG
This sequence comes from uncultured Gammaproteobacteria bacterium, assembly GCA_964468225.1. GTDB lineage: Bacteria > Pseudomonadota > Gammaproteobacteria > JAADGQ01 > JAADGQ01 > S141-38. The sequence continues at coordinate 17,900 of CAYXVC010000020.1, read as the reverse complement.
AAAAATATCGCAGAATCTGTAGAAAAGTTTGATGAAAATTTAAGAAATTTTCTGGTTGACCTCGAAACAACCATGCGCGCGGGGCCTGGTGGAGTCGGAATCGCTGCCCCTCAAGTTGGAAAAAACCAACGCATTGTTATAGTTGATGTCTCCAGCATGGCCAAACGAGCCAGGAAAAACAAGCAGCTCATTCACCAGGGGAAAATGGTACTGATCAATCCTGAAATAACCGAGTGGGATGGGATGGCGATAGGTCGGGAAGGTTGCATGTCCGTTCCTGACTACACTGGCAATGTCATACGCGCAAAAAAAATCACGCTTAATGCCTTTAATAAAAAAGGTGAACAACGAAGCTATATCTGTGAAGGTTTTGAAGCGCGTGCTGTTCAACATGAAATTGATCACCTTGATGGCCTTCTGTTTCTTGATCGTTTAGTCAGTCGTCGTAACGATCTGTTTCGCAGAAAAACAGACTCCGCAACATCAAAAACTTGAAAAGCTCCATAGTTGGAGTATTATCTATATATGCTCTAATTATGGAGGTCACCAATATTATGCAAATTGCGGCTCAACATCAATTCAGTCATGACCCAAAGCGAATCTCTAGCGCTGCGTTACAGGCTTTCTTCAACTTATCGTCCCACTGGAAGCTTTCTGGCTCTGAAGAACGTACCTTATTGGGCTCGCCCCCCGAATCCACCTTCTATAAATGGAAAGCCGAAAAAACTGCTGGCCGCATGAGTCGCGATGTTTTAGAACGCATCAGTTACCTGCTCGGCATATATAAAGATTTGAATATCCTACTCTCCTCCCCCCGTGCTGCCGATGAGTGGATACGAAAAGCCAATGCGGCACCCATTTTTAATGGTCAAAGTGCTTTGAATAGAATGCTCGCAGGCAGCATTGTTGATCTGGCTGATGTACGACGCTACCTTGATTCAGAACGCGGACTTTAAGTGAGCACTCCAGCACTCATTGAGCTCAACTGGAAACACCAGTATCGTATTATCCCTTCTGAATATCCGCCCATCAATTTTTTCGAGCGTTTGGTTGAATCTGATTTAATGGATGCGCTTTATTACATAGAATCCCTTACCAATGACAGACTACGCAATGAAGTGGGAGATATTGCTTTGGTTCCGACCGAAGATCGTATCACGGGCCCAGGCGCATCACCTGTTATGGCTGCATTTACTCATCTGAGCTCAGATTGCCCCAGCCGTTTTAGTGATGGTAGTAGCTATGGCGTTTATTACGCAGCAAAAACAGTCGAAACTGCCATTGAGGAGACCAAATATCACCGTGCCCGTTTTCTCGCTTATACCAATGAAGATGCCGGAGAAATCGCCATGCGTGTTTACATTGGAGAAATTATAAAACCTATGCATGATATTCGGAGTAACGGTTATGACCCCTTACACAATCCAGACGACTGGACACAAAGCCAAATCTTTGGCCGGAAGATGAAAACTGTCAATTCATGGGGTATTGTTTATCGCTCGGTGAGAGATTCCGGAGGAGAATGCATTGCTGTGTTACGGCCACCCGCCGTAACTATTCCACGGCAAGGAGCACACTTGTCGTATGTTTGGGATGGAGAAAAAATTTCAAATATTTATAAGAAGACCTTGATAAAATAAGAAACGCTCACGAATTGGATATCACCGATACGACCTCAACCCTCGGAACACCTTTTCGCCAAGCGCCAGTGAATTAAAAAGACAACACAGGAAACAAGCAAAATAATAAACACCCGAATCAAACTGCGCTTGGCATCATTTTGTTCATTTTTTAATACTTTCTCAATTCTTTTCTGCTTTCTATCAGAAATCTCTTGCTCTGAAAGTTCAGTAACGACTTGATCAGTAAATAATTTCCCTCCCCATACTGTTGGTGGAGCCGGGTTCAATACCTCGGGCGGCAACGCATCAACATTCACTGCAGAGGCTGTCTCCGACCCACTGTTATGCATCATCATTGGCGGTGGTGGTGGAAAAGACATATCCAGCATGTATGACTCTATTGTCACTTCGGGATAATTAATCTCGACCACATCATAAAGAATGACGCCGGATGATATCGATATGCAAATCATTGAAGCAAAACAGACCGCCAGTGCATAGGTTTCCAATAGTGTTTTTTTCATTTTCGTGAACGCCTTTTACCATTTTTTTGCCCAACTGCAATCTTACCATGTGTATGTTGCGTACGCGCTGGCCACGTTTTTTCACTCTTTCTCCCATGAAAAGCATTTTTAGTTTTCTGAGCACTTCCATCCGGCTGCCAACTTGGAATCAAATGGCGCTTACCATTACCAATCAGATCAGACCGCCCCATATTTTTTAGAGCATCCCTCAGCATGGGCCAGTTATTCGAGTCGTGATAGCGAAGGAATGCTTTATGCAGTCGCCGTGCTCGATCACCCTTTGCAGTCGAAATTGTTTCACTGCGATAGCTCACTCGCTTCAAGGGGTTTCTTTCAGAATGATACATCGCCGAAGCTACCGCCATCGGTGAAGGTAGAAAATTCTGCACCTGATCCAGTCTGAAACTGTTTTTCTTCAACCACAAAGCCAAATGAAGCATATCTTTATCAGAAGAACCTGGGTGTGAGGCAATAAAATAGGGAATCAGGTATTGCTCTTTATTGGCCTCTTTTGAGTACTTATCAAACATTTTTTTAAAGCGTTCGTAAGTCCCTATTCCGGGCTTCATCATTTTACTGAGCGGCCCCTCTTCAGTGTGCTCAGGTGCTATTTTGAGATAGCCACCGACATGATGCGTCACGAGCTCTTTTACATATTCAGGCGATTCCACAGCCAGATCATAACGCAAACCTGAAGCGATAAAGACGCGTTTAATACCTCGCAATTGACGTGCTTTTTTATAGAGCTGAATCAACGGTGCATGGTCTGTTTTTAAATTTGAACAAATTCCCGGATACACACAGGAAAGCTTGCGACATGCCGATTCAATTTCAAGCGTTTCACAGTGCAGACGATACATATTCGCCGTCGGGCCACCGAGATCAGAGATATTTCCGGTAAAACCCGGTGTACGATCCCGAATATTTTCAATCTCGTTCAGAATCGACTTTTCCGAACGGTTTTGAATGATGCGCCCTTCATGCTCAGTAATAGAACAAAATGTACAGCCGCCAAAACAGCCGCGCATAATGTTGACCGAAAAACGGATCATTTCATACGCAGGAATGCGTGCCTTTTGGTAACGTTCATGGGCCACTCGCGTGTAAGGCAGATCAAAAACAGCATCAAACTCCTCGGTCGTCAGCGGTATCGGAGGAGGATTGAGCCATACATCACGTTCACCGTGGCGCTGAATCAATGCTCTCGCATTACCCGGGTTCGTCTCTAAATGGAAAATTCGTGAGGTATGTGCGTAAAGTACTTTGTTATTTTTGACCTTTTCATACGATGGCAAGCGTATGACAGACTGGGCTCGTTGTTTAATACGGCGTTCAAATCGAATCTCTTTGGAAAGTTCAGCCTTTTTTTCTGTACAAGCTGCGCCTGCGCCCTCTTCATTCATCGCATAAGGATCACGATAAGGTTCCAAACGCCCCGGCCGATCGACATCGGTCGAATCAATCTCAAACCAGTCATCAGGAACGTCTTTGCACATAAATGCCGTGCCACGTATATCAGTTATTTCATTGACTGTTTCTCCAGCCGCCAGACGATGAGCAATCTCGACCACCTGCCGTTCACCATTCCCAAACACCAGAAGGTCTGCTTTTGAATCGAGCAAAACAGAGCGTCGCACTTGATCTGACCAATAATCATAATGAGCCAACCGCCGTAAACTGGCTTCGATGCCGCCAATAATCACGGGTACACCTTTAAACGCTTCACGGCAACGCTGTGCATAAACGGTCACCGAACGATCAGGGCGTTTGCCACCCTCGGCATCGGGGGAATAGGCATCATCAGAGCGAAGACGACGGTCGGAGGTATAACGATTCACCATCGAATCCATATTGCCTGCCGTCACCCCCCAAAACAGATTAGGTTTGCCAAGGGTCTTAAATGCTTTTGCACTCTTCCAGTCCGGCTGGGAAATAATCCCCACCCGAAAACCTTGCGCTTCCAATAATCGACCAATCAGAGCCATACCGAAACTGGGGTGATCCACATACGCATCCCCCGTTACCAAAATGACATCACAACTGTCCCAACCCAGAACATCCATCTCCTGGCGTGACATGGGTAACACAGGCGCAGAGCCAAAGCGTTTGGCCCAATAGGGGCGATAGGAAAAAATAGAGGATACTGATTGCACCATGTTAAAATTCATAGCCTACGCGATACTGGAACCTTAATTCATCCATTAGAAGATATCTTATGACAAACAACAAGAGTAAATTAGACCAAATCGTTGCAAATGCACATAACAACCGTACCCAGCGGGAACAAGGTTACCGTGAACGAGCACTCAAATTGTATGCCTGGATCTGTGGCCGCTGTTCACGTGAGTTCACCCGCGAGAATTTGCAAGAGTTAACCGTTCATCATCGCGATCATAACCACGACCACAATCCTAATGATGGCAGTAACTGGGAATTGTTATGTGTCTACTGTCATGACAATGAACATTCCCGTTACGAAGATTCTAATGGTATTTATTCGGAAGAAGATAAACCTGTTGCAGCCACCCACCGTGCCTTTGAAGGATTGGCCAATTTGTTGAAAAAGTGAGCTACCCACTTATCCAGTACATTTTTTTAACAGGAACACTGGAATTTAGTACAGACTCTTAGCGCCTGAAGATTTTTTTATTTTTAGGTGGTTTGGGGTTTGAAATTCGCGTTATACGCTGATTTCCTTTTTTCGCTAAAACAGGTCGTCGATATTTCAGCCCCACCTCTTCCATTAATACAATGAGATCACTCTCTTCCAACTCCTGAAATTTTGCAGGTCGAATTTTACGTGGCAAAATAATAGGCCCAAAACGTACACGTTGCAGTCGACTGACTCTGACACCTTGTGACTCCCATAAGCGCCTGACTTCACGGTTTCGCCCTTCTTTTAGAACAACGTGATACCAATGGTTCGCTCCTTCGCCACCACTATCGACAATATCTTCAAAATGAGCTTTACCATCTTCCAGCATTACGCCATCACGCAGACGTTGCAACATGTCGTTATCAACTTCGCCGAGTATGCGCACGGCATATTCTCGATCCATCCCGTTGGATGGATGCATCAAGCGATTTGCTAATTCACCATTATTGGTCATCAATATCAAACCACTGGTATTCAAGTCGAGACGACCCACAGCAATCCAGCGCTCTCCTGACAATCGTGGCAAACTATTAAACACGGTCGGGCGACCTTCCGGGTCACTGCGGGTACACACTTGCCCAACGGGTTTGTGATAAGCCAATACTCGCGTTGTCACAGTTTCGCGTTTTTTCAGAAAAACCGGACGACCATCCAGAGTCAATTTATCTTCTTCCGAAGCCACATCACCGAGTTTGGCTAACTGACCATTCACCGTAATTCGCTCTGCCCGAATCCATCCTTCGATCTCTCGACGTGATCCAAAGCCGGACTGTGCCAATAATTTTTGTATTCTTTCACTCATCACTTCACCCTTGTTACGCTTCTCGCAGCGTTACATTAATTTCTGACAATTTATGTTTAAACTTCTTTTCAATACTCTCCAGATCACTCAATTCTGATAACTCTGGTAGCTCTTCCAATTTTTTCAGATTAAAATAATCAAGAAATTCACTGGTGGTACCATACAGAGCAGGTTTTCCCGGAACTTCTTTATGCCCCACAGTCCGTACCCATTCACGTTCCAGCAATGTTTTGATAATTGAAGTGCTGACACTAACGCCGCGAACCTCTTCAATTTCTGCTCGTGTAATCGGCTGACGATAAACGATCAGCGCCAGCGTTTCCAGTAGAGCACGTGAATAACGCGCCGGGCGCTCTTCCCACAGTTTAGAAATCCACGGTGCAAGTGACTGTTTGATTTGAATGCGAAACCCGCTCGCCACCTCTTTCAATTCCATGCCGCGCGACTCATATTCATCACTCAGCAGACTTAAAGCATCACGGATATCCTGACGTAAAGGTTGATCTTCAGCTTCAAATAAAGTCAGTAACCGATTAATATTTATGGGATGACCTGCTGCGAGCAACGCCCCTTCAATAATATTTTTAAGCTGTTGCTGATTCATCTGCCGATCCTGCCGTTTTGACATAAATTGGAGCAAAAAGATCATTCTGGATCATCTCAATTAATGATTCCTTGGCGAGCTCCAAAATTGCCAATAGTGTCACGACAACCCCTGCCCGTCCTTCATCAAGAGGAAACAGCGATCTGAATTCACAAAACTTATCATCACTTAACTGACTTAAAACTTTTGTCATACGTTCCCGCACCGAGAGCGCTTCTTTTTTAATTTCATGGTGTGTGAATAACTCGGCTCGTGCAATGATATCTTTCAAGGCTAAAAAAATATCAGTCAATTCAACGGTGGGTGCTAACTTGATGATGTTATCTAGCGGAGCTTCGGCTTGTGCGGGAAAAATTTCCCGCTCAATCCGTGGCAAACTGTCAATATCCTGCGCTGCCTGCTTGAATACTTCGTACTCTTGCAAGCGCCTGATCAGCTCTGCCCGTGGATCTTCTTCATCTTCAATATCAGCTGATTTAGGCAACAACATCCTTGATTTTATTTCTGCCAACATGGCGGCCATCACCAGATATTCCGCTGCCAACTCCAGATGCATGGATTTCATCACTTCAACATAACCCATGTATTGATAGGTAATTTCTGCAATGGGGATATTAAGAATATCCAGATTTTGGCGTTTGATGAGATAGAGCAACAAATCCAGCGGCCCTTCAAAGGTTTCCAGAATAACCTGCAGCGCATCCGGTGGTATGTATAAATCTTTGGGGAGTTCTGTTACCGCTTGTCCTTCGACAAGAGCAAGCGGTATTTGCGGACCGAACTGCGGTTTATTCATTCATCACAACTATTTGTAATTGAGCCCCATCACCCGTTTGATTTCTTTTAATGTTTTACGTGCTTCATCGCGCGCTTCATCGCATCCTTCTGCAATAATACTGCGCACAATCCCCGGGCTCTCTTCGTACTCTTTTGCACGTTCACGAATGGGAGCTTGCTCTTTTATCACCGCATCAATGATGTGTTGTTTACAATCAATACATCCAATGCTTGCACTACGGCAGCCTGCATCAACTTCTGTGCGAATATCATCGGGTGAATAAATTTTATGCCACTCCCAAACAGGGCATTTATTCGGATCACCTGGATCCGTACGTCGTACACGAGCCGGATCTGTTGGCATTTTACGCAGTTTTTGTGTCACCACTTCGGGGGATTCGCGCAAACTAATCGTATTACCATACGATTTAGACATTTTTTGTCCATCCAGCCCCGGCATTTTTGAAACCGGAGTCAGCAACTCTTGAGGCTCGGGTAGAATAATTTTTCCGCCTCCTTCCAGAAAACCATACAGTCGTTCACGATCCGATCGAACAAGATTCTGATTATCAGCCAATAGTGCGCGCCCACTCTCTAACGCCTCAACATCGCCTTGTTCCTGATAAGCACGGCGGAAACTATTGTAAAGTTTGGCCTGCTTTTTCCCTAGCTTTTTAGTCGCGCCAACTGCTTTTTTTTCAAAATCAGGTTCACGACCATAAAGGTGATTAAAGCGTCTGGCTACTTCACGCGTTAATTCAATATGTGAGACCTGATCTTCGCCCACGGGCACCTGACCTGCACGATAGATAAGGATATCCGCACTTTGCAGCAGTGGATAACCCAGAAAGCCATAAGTATCGAGGTCTTTTTCTTTCAGTTTTTCCTGTTGATCTTTATAGCTCGGAACACGTTCCAGCCAGCCCAACGGTGTCATCATTGAAAGCAACAGATGCAGCTCTGCATGTTCAGGAACACGGGATTGAATAAAAAGTTTGGCTGCACTGGGGTTAATACCCACTGCCAACCAATCAATCACCATATCCCAAACGCTCTCCTGAATGACAGAAGGATCGTCATAATGTGTGGTCAGCGCATGCCAGTCAGCAACAAAAAAGAAACATTCATATTCATGTTGCAGTGACAACCAGTTTTTAAGAACGCCATGATAATGACCCAGATGAAGCTTGCCAGTGGAACGCATCCCTGAAATCACTCGCTGGTTTCGTGAAGGAACTGAATTCAAAAAAGCCTCCTCATAATCCCGTAATAAGAAAAATAAAACTTTGAGCCGCCGCAACCATAGGGCCTAGTATTTGCCAAAGTACACCAATGAGCAGCAAACCAATCAAAATAAACAGACCAAAAGGCTCAATGCGACTGAACTGCCACGCCATTGGCCCAGGCAATAATCCAGTGACGATTCGTCCACCATCAAGTGGTGGCAAAGGTAAAAGGTTAAGTACCATTAATATAATATTGATCTGAATGCCGGCAAGCCCCATTAGAATCAAAGGCTGAAGCACTCCCCCGCCGCCATCAACTACAATCGCAATTTTAGCGATAATCGCCCACATGATCGCCATGATCAAATTGGATGCAGGTCCTGCCAATGCAACCAACGCCATATCCCGGCGAGGATTTTTCAGATTTTCCCAAGTCACTGGTACAGGTTTCGCCCAGCCGAACAGAAAGCCACTTCCTGATATTAACAGCACAGCAGGTACCAATAACGTACCAATGGGGTCGATGTGTTTAATTGGATTGAGGGTTAACCGCCCCAGCATCATCGCCGTTGAATCACCTAAACGCTTGGCCATCCAGCCATGAGCTGTTTCATGTACAGTAATTGCAAACAGCACAGGTAACACCCAAATAGCGATTGTTTGTATTATATTGGTATCCATAAGCTCCGGGAATTTTTTAATTTCGTTTACAGATTAATAAATGCGCTAGCATCACCGCGCCCTTGCCTGATGACTTGTGGTACATCATCCATTAAATCAATCACAGTAGTCGGTTCAAAACCGCAATAACCACCATCAATAATCAGATCGACCTGATGGCTTAATACGTCACGCATTTCGTATGGATCTGTTAAAGGCATATCATCATTCGGTAAAATCAGAGTAGAGCTCATTAAAGGTTCATTGAGTTCTGCCAACAAATCATGCGCAATATTATTCTCGGGAACGCGCAAACCAATCGTTTTTCGTTTTGCATGGCGCAGCCGTTTTGGCACTTCTTTGCTGGCTTCCAAAATAAAAGTATAAGGGCCTGGAGTCATTGATTTTAACAGGCGATAGATCGTATTGCTTACTTTTGCGTATATAGAAATATCGGAAAGATCTCGGCATAACAAGGTAAAATTGTGCTGCTGATCCAGTTGACGTATCTGCCGAATACGTTCCATCGCACTTTTATTACCAATCGCACAACCCAGAGCATAACCAGAATCCGTTGGATAGATAATAGTACCCCCTTGCTCGATACACTTCACGGCTTGTGCAATCAAACGTGTCTGGGGATTATCGGGGTGTATTACAAAAAATTGGCTCATCAGTCACTATAATTTTAATTCAGACTACCTAGGTGCGCCATTCTGGACTTTCCCACACTGGAGTACAACCCACGGGCATTTTTGGCAAACGCCCGAGTTCAACATATTGTGTATTCGGCCGGTGAAAGTCGGAACCTTGTGATGCATACAGATCAAATTTTTGCGCATAAGACGACATCTTAATGCTTTCATCAAAGCTATGGCTACCGGAAAGTACTTCAATCGACGTACCGCCCAATGACTTAAATTCTGCAAGCAAAGTACGAAATTTGGTTGCTGTCATTTTGTACCGCGCGGGATGCGCTATCACAGCGATTCCCCCTGCACCACGAATCCAGTGAATCGTCTCTTCAAGCGTCACCCATTCTGTTGCAACATAACCTGGCTTATTCGGCACTAAAAAATTCTTAAATACCTGCTTTTGGTCTTTGGCATAACCTTGTTCAATCAAAAAATAAGCAAAATGGCTGCGACTAACAGCTTCACCATTTGCATGTTTCATCACACCTTCCAGCACATTTGGAATACCATAAACTTCTAAACGACGCGCCATTTCATGGGCTCGCTCTGTACGTGTATCTCGTATTTTTTTCAAACCTTCCAGTAAAACTTGATTGGTATGGTCTACGCACAAACCGACAATATGCAATAAGTATTTGTTCCAAGTCACTGAAATTTCAACACCTGGCACAACTTTTAGGTCATAATTTTCTGCTGCAAGTAGCGCTTCCGGCACACCTGAAACACCATCATGATCCGTCAAAGCTAACACATCAACACCATGTTTAGACGCACGCTCAACAAGCTCAGTGGGCGTGAGCACACCATCAGAAGCAATAGAGTGACTATGAAGATCGTAACAAAGAGGGCTATTTTCTAACACGTATAGGTCATTTCGCGTATAATCTGCGTTCGCTTAAATTCAAAACTAAATAATAGATTACCACAATGAAGCTTCTTTTCGATTTTTTCCCTATTGTACTATTTTTCGTTGCTTACAAAATGTACGACATTTATGTCGCAACCGCTGTTGTCATTGTCGCATCATTTGTTCAAGTCGCGGTGTACTGGTTGCAGCACCGTCGCTTTGAAAATATGCACTTGATTACACTGGGTCTGGTCACGGTGATGGGTGGAGCCACACTTTTTTTGCAAAATGAACTCTTCATTCAATGGAAGCCTACTGTCATTAACTGGTTATTTGCAGTGGTATTTATTGGTAGCCAATATGTAATGGGCAAACAACCTATTATGCAACGCATGTTAGGGAAATCGGTCAGCCTGACAGATGTTCAATGGGTTCAACTCAATGTCGCCTGGGCTCTCTTTTTCATCGTTTCCGGCGTGGTCAATCTCTATGTTGTTTACAATTATGATATGGATGCCTGGGTAAATTTCAAATTATTCGGTATGATGGGCATGACTCTGGTATTTATCGTGGCTCAAGGTGTCTGGCTCGCCAAACACATGAAAACAGTCGAAGTCGAAAAATAATGTTATACGCCATATTTTCACAAGATGTAAAAAACAGTCTGCCACTGAGAAAAAACGCCCGCCCCGCGCACATTGAACGCCTGAACAAACTGAAAGAACAAGGTCGGCTCATTATAGCGGGGCCTCATCCGGCCATTGATAGCAATGAACCAGGGGAAGCCGGATTTACGGGCAGCTTGGTGATCGCTGAATTTGCTACGCTACAAGAAGCAGAAGCTTGGGCGAATGATGACCCTTATCTGCAAGCAGGTGTTTATAGCCAAGTCAGCATCAAACCATTCAAGAAAGTCCTGCCTTAGCCTAGCCTGAATCATTTCTAACTTGAAAAAAATCAAAAACCAACGTGCCCTGTTTTGGCATGATATTGCTATTTTTTCAATCATGGCCACACTTGCAGGGTGCGGTTTAATCTATGAGTACCTGCTTTCACACTATGCCGGTCGTATATTAGGTACGGTCGCAACTTCTATTTTCATCATGATTGGCATCATGATCGTAGCCATGGGCATCGGTGCATTTCTGGCGCGTATTTTTAAAGACTGCTTTACCGCATTTGCCTGGCTTGAAGTTATAATCGCCCTGCTGGGTGCAACCGCGGTGTTAATGATTGCTGTGATCTTTTCTTTAACCCACATGATGCCAAAAATCATCGCTGAAGTGTATGCCCTCCCCCCTGATCTAGCGCCCACAGGCGGTCTCATTCAAATTCTCATTTCGTTCACTAAAATAACGCCTTATATTTTCGGTTTTATTTTAGGCTTGATGATCGGCATGGAAATTCCACTCATTGCTCAAGTGCGTGAAAAACTTTATGGCGAGCATTTAGAGCACAACACGGGCTCTATTTACGGCATTGACTATATTGGAGCAGGCGTGGGCGCGGCGCTTTGGGTGACCTTCATGCTGGCCATTGACCCTTATCGCGCCGCAATCATCACTGCCTCTGCTAACATTGTTGCGGGATTACTGTTTTTAGCACTCTATAGAAAACGCATCCGTTTCAGCAGACTGCTACTCGCACTGCACGGAACTGTAATCGTCGTGATCATTGTTATAGCAAATCATGGCGCAGACTGGGATAAAGCGATGGAGGACATGCTTTATCAAGATAAAGTAATCTATCGCATGAACACAAAATATCAACATGTCACTATCACAGAACGCACCATGGATCCCGCCAAGCCTCCAGTTCTGACCTTTTACATTAATGGCCGAACACAGTTCGCCAGCAATGACGAACATATCTACCACTCAATGCTCACCTATCCTGCGATGGCTGCTTCTGCACGACATGAAAAAATACTCATCATTGGCGGTGGCGATGGATTAGCGCTGCGTAACGTACTGCAATGGAACCCTGAAAAGGTGACACTACTGGATCTTGACGAGCAGGTGATTCAATTTTTTTCAAAGCCTATTGAAGAAAATGGCCGCATCATTAATGAGCCGTTGCTTGAGTTAAATAAATACGCTTTTTCAGATCCACGCGTTGAAATTCGTTTGGGAGATGCTTATCTTAAAGTGGATGAGCTTCTCTCTGAAGGTCGATATTTCGATACGATTATTGTTGACCTGCCCGATCCCGGCCACCCTGACTTAAATAATCTCTATTCAGCTCGTTTTTATGCCAAACTGGGCAACTTACTCTCAGGTGATGGAGCAATATCAATACAGTCCACTTCGCCGTACCATGCTAAAAATGCCTTTTTATCAATTGGTAAAACGGTCAAACATGCCGGGTTCAGGAATGTTGATCAATACCACCAGAATGTTCCCAGCTTTGGCGAATGGGGTTGGACAATTGCAACTAAAAACGGTATTTCAGCCAAACAACGCTTGCAAAATATGGAATCATTCCCTATTAATGATGGATGGATAACAAAAGGCATCATGCTGGCATCGTTTGAATTTGGCCGCCACTACTTTGATGGACTGGATCAAATAAAAATAAACCGATCCGGTTCAAATGTAGCATACCTCTATCACCATCAGGCATGGGAACAGGAACAGGGAATTTATACACCTCAAAATAATTTTTAAACTGGAGACAACAGACAAAGTGAAAAAACTAGAACATTTTATTGAAGCCTTTATTTTTAACAGCCGCTGGTTGCTGGTACCTTTTTACCTGGGCCTCGTTGCCTGTATCGCTCTGCTTTTAGTTAAATTTTGCAAAGAGTTTTTTGGATTTGTGATCACAGTATTTACTGGAACTGGATCTGATGTGGTAATAGGTGTTCTGACCTTAATCGATGTTGTGATGATTGCCAATTTGTTACTGATTATTATTTTTGCCGGCTATGAAAATTTTGTCTCGAAAATTAATGTCAAAAACAGTGAAGATAAACCCAGCTGGATGGGCAAGGTCAGTTTTTCTGACTTAAAGATGAAAATGATCGGTACCATCATTGCTATTTCTGCAATTGAACTGCTTAAAGCTTTTCTTACTGTGGACAGCCTTTCAAACGAAGAACTTGCATGGCAAGTGGGCATTCACATGACCTTTGTTGTCTCTGCACTATTGTTTGCAGCGTCAGACTGGCTGGTAGCAAATAAAAACAAACAGTAGATTTTTTAAAATTTTTTATAGGGCAAACACATCTGTTTGCCCTGCCCAATAAAAACAAACCCCATAATATGTCTTGACAGCAAACACAATACCCCATATTATGTCCACATCATCCAGTAAGGAGAAATCATGAGCAATCTAGAAAAACTGAAAGAACTGGAATCTACTTTAAATGGCACGCAGACCGAGGAAGGCTTAAGGTTCGGTGCTGAAATGATTCCAGGCGAGGTCGATGTACTGCAAGTTACTGTACAAGACCGGGAAGAATTTCCCATCTATATTACCCTGGACGAAAGTCAGATTCTTTGCGTGACCCATTTATGGCAAGAGTCTGAAGTCAAAAAAGAGCTGCGTGAAGAGCTGCTCGATGCACTTTTAACCATGAATGTACCCATGCCGCTCTCTTCTTTTTCCAAAGTAGGTAGCCAGTACATTCTCTTTGGTGCGCTGACCAGCACCTCTTCGATTGAAGATATTCAATATGAAATATCAGTACTCAGTGAAAATACACTGGATGCTATCGAAGCAGTCAATGATTATTTGAATTAAACCCGATTATTCAGGAGAGCAATACCATGAGCATATTAAAACAACTTTGGACTGCAGTTCGCGGCACCGCTACAGATGCGGGTGAAGCCATCGTCGATACTCAGGCGATTCGTATTATGGAGCAAGAGATGCGTGATGCTAAAAAACACATGAATCAAGCCAAAGAAAACCTGACTAAAGTCATGGCTGAAAAAATGAGTGTCGAACGTGAAGTGACTCGTTTAAAGAAAGAGGTTGAAGAGCATGAAACTTATGCAAGCCAGGCACTGAACAAAGGTGATGAGCCACTTGCCATTGAAATTGCTGACAAAATTGTTGAATTCAGCAACGAACTTGAAGCACAAGAAGAGTTGCTTTCCAGTTACAGCAACAATATCAGCAACCTGAAAAGCACAATTAAAACGACCGAGCGTAATGTGAAGTCACTGGATCGTGAGCTTTCTGTTGTTAAAACCACGGAGAGCGTACAAAAAGCCAGCTCAGCGGCTGCAGCAAAGTTTTCAGGCAGTAGCTCGGCAATGACTTCTGCAACCGCATCACTTGAGCGCATCAAACAGAAACAGCAAAAACGCAGCGATCAGATGAATGCTGCGATGGAGCTGCAAAACGAGACCGATGGCGGCGACCTTAAAGCACGCATGAAAAAAGCCGGAATTGTCAGTGGATCGACATCCAGCAGCGATGTATTAGCACGCCTTAAAGCAAAAAAAGCCAGTTAAACATAAAGGTATTTCAGGCATGAACTTCTTTAAAAGTCTGTTCAACCGCGAGGAGGATAAATCCCCTCCTCGCCAACTGGAACACCCCAAAGACCTTCAAATTAACGATATTATCAAGTTCAGTTTTACCGCTCAATCAGGTATCAGTAATGAAACCTTCAAAGTGAAAGCGATTAAAACCTATGATCTGGGTGGTGACAGTAAAAAGAAAACTGTATTTTCTATTGAAGGGGGTCAGGCAATTTTTGATTTGGCCGTCGTAAATGAGCGTGGTCAGGAACTTTTAGAACTATCACAATCTGTTTTACCTGATACTGTTGAAAAAGTTTTTAATATCGAACAATTCGCTCAGCTATTTGACTCGGATTCTGGTGTCAATCACGTACTGGAGCGCATTAGTGAGCCGGATCATATCAACGGCTGGACAAGCTTACTTTATCGTCAGGAAACGGGACATCAAGCCTATCTTCATACGGGAGATTATAGAGAACGTGTACTTTCCCGGCTTGAAGATGGCAGTGAAGAGTTTGACTACTATTTGCTCGTCAGTGATGACCGTCAATTTAGCGTTCAGATCGAAGTCTTTGATGGCGGTCGTACCGAAGTTAAATTAACGGCTTATTTACCTGTCAGCAAAGTTGAAGAGCTCTGGCCTTC
>CAYXVC010000020.1:0-2267 GCA_964468225.1 uncultured Gammaproteobacteria bacterium | reverse complement strand
CTTGGTCAAAAAAAAGCTGCCAAAAAACTGGAATCGCTCAGAAAAAAGTATCCGAGCGATTCAGCTTGCTTTCGAATTTAGTGGCGATATTCCACATATCATTCGTGATGAAGCCAGCAAGCTGGGTTTGAGTCCTTCCGATCAAATCCGAAAAATTGTCGGTTTGGAAGTCACACCGCCGAAACGGCCTCGGCTGACAATTTCACTCAATCAAAAAGATTATCAATCTTTAGCGGCTCGATATTGTTTATCATCAGACGATAAAGAGGGTATCAGGAAAGCGATTCGTGATGACCTCATTGAATTTGCAGAAAAATCCCAAAACGAATAACATTCACTACACATAACAGTTAACTTGTTGTAACACAATATTATGGAGACTCCCTTTTGAACAACTGTCGATACCTGTGGCAAGTGTTTTTCATTGTTTGTCTACTGCTTTTACTGCAAGGCTGTGGAAAACAATATGAAGAAAAGGTCGCTGAGAACTATCAAATGACCTTCCAGCGCATTACTGATCTTGGCAAGGCACTGGATAAGAAACAACTTCGCAACGCACTGATTGCTAAAAACTATGCCGACAAGCTCATCTACCAGCAACCTGATATGGCGGATATTGCTGATATGCTCGGGCGCGATGCCACCTCTTTTGGCACCCCTTATACTGCACTGAACAGTCGCCTTCAAGCGGTTAATCAGAAACCGGACAATGAACAGGCATTCAATACATCTATCAATGAACTGAATAACTTATGGATTGCCTCGGATCCCGTTATTTTTAATGACTCCTTATTAGATACCGTCAATACACTCGCCGACCTGTCAAACGGAAAGCTTCCACGCGTCAACATTCCTAGAAAACAAGCCGGTGAATTAACAACACCGGGCAACCAGCTCGTCGGAAATCCCGGTTATGGCGAATGGAAAACGGATTCATCAGGCACCTCTTTTTGGGAGTGGTATGGCCAATACATGATGCTGAGCACTGTGGCTAATGCAGTATTTGGCGGGGGCTATGGTTATAATCGAGGCTTGATCAATCGTGACAATTGGTTCGGCCGTCAAAATTACAGCTACCATCAAGATTATGGCCGCTCTTCATACGGCAGTGCTTCAGATCGTGCCGGGTGGAAGAAAAATAGCGATAGTTTGGCCAAAAAAGGGGTCAGAACACCTCGCGCTAAAAAATATGGCAGTGTTGCAGGCCAAAAACGCCAAAGTAATTATGCGGCAAACCGTGGCTCTTCATCCAAACCAAGTGGTTTTGGAAGTGCGTCAAAACGTGCTTCGACTTACTCATCTTACTCCAGCAGCAGCCGAGGAACCTCTTCCGGTTCGCGCGGTTTGAAAAGTGGAAAATAATACACTCCCGAGAGAATAAAAATGGAAAAATTTATTAATATTGATGCGGCAACACTGGGCTATTACCTGCTCGATTTTGTCGTTGTTGTTGCAATACTGGCTGGCGTGAAATTAATGACGGGATTAATCGCCAATATCCCTGATGGGCAACCAACAAAAACAAACCCGGCATTAGGTATCACAAAAGCAGGCGCGATTGTTGCCATTGCAATTGTGCTGATGGGAGTGCTTTCCGGGGATATCGGTACCAGTCCAATGAATGAACTTATCCTCATTCTTGTTTATGGCATATCCGGTATTTTTCTCATGTGGCTCACTCGCATTGTATTTGATCGAATTTCACTGCCTCACATTTCCATTCAAAATGAGATTTTGAAAGGTAACATTGCTGCGGGACTGGTTGATGCGGGAAATATGATCGCAACGGCCATCATTATTCGCGCCGTCATGACTTGGGTTGATAGCAGTGCACTAGGTGATATTTTTATGGTGCTTGGTGGATTTTTATTGTCACAGGTGCTATTGCTACTTGCTACGCTATACCGAAGCAAACTATTCAAATCCCGTCACCCTGAAGGTTCTATTCATCAGGAAATTGAAAATAATAATATCGCCCTCGCCTTGCGCTTTTCCGGGTATCGCATTGGTGTTGCGCTTGCTGTGACTGCCGCATCCGGCATGGTTGCTTATATTGAGAATAACCTGCTGATTCAGGCGGTACTCTGGTTTGTTGTGGCTTGTATTATGTTTCTTTTATTAACAGGTGCTGCTGCCGTCACTCGTAAGGTGGTACTTGCGGGTGTTGATGTGGCTACTGCTGTTGATAAAGAAAAAAATATTGCAGTAGGTGCCATTGAAGCTGCGATCTATCTAGCGATTGGTTTTATTCTGGCCGGATTGTTTGC
>CAYXVC010000019.1:0-26896 GCA_964468225.1 uncultured Gammaproteobacteria bacterium | reverse complement strand
GACTTTCAGTCCGCAGCTTTTAACCCACCGTCTTTAGACGGTGGTTGTTAAGTCAACATTAAGCTCGCCCATTGGGGTGGGTAAATGGACGGGTACGGTATTTTTACTTTTGTTAAGATGGTAACGAATACTGTTTGTATAGTTTTCTAAAATATGATCCCATTGATGGTTTTTTTGAACATATGCATTTCCCGCCGCCGCAATCTGTTTTAATAAGTCAGGTTGGGTTTGCAGGTTGCATATCGCGCTAGAGAACTCTTCGGGGGTATCACGAATCAGAATCTCTTTATCAGGAATCGCATTAATACCTTCTTTTCCCATTGATGTTGTTATTGCTGGCAATCCAATGGACATATATTCTAATATTTTGTTTTGAATCCCTGCACCAATTCTTACTGAGCATACTCCACACAAGGCTCCTTGGGCTGCATCTGCGACAGAATTAACTTTTCCTGTAACTTCTACGTTCGAATACTTTTCAAAGTGAGTGCGAGTATTTGGATGAATATTTCCTATGATGCGGAATGTAAAGTTTCCTTTTTTGTTTAAGCGGGGAAGTATTGAATCAATAAAGTATTGGCAAGCATCTTGATTTTGAACGCTGATGATATTTCCAATAAAAACAATTAATCGGCTCTTGGGGGTTGCGCCTATGTAAGTGAGCTGGGAAAAGTCAGCTCCATTACTAATAATATTGATATTAGGTATTGGGTGTTTTGTCAGGTGTTGTCGGTCAATATCTGAAACTAAAGTGACCGAATCATAGTTATGGATGCATGCTTTTTCATATCTCTCAAGGCGAGAAGCTTCCAGATTATATATCCACTGTTTTAGCCCTTTCTTCTTTTTTAATTCCTGAACACGTTTGTAGTTAAGAGAAATCGCATCTGTCATTTCCAAAAAACGCGATTTGTTGTACGGGTTTGACTCAATGTATTGCCCTGTTCGAATTAAATGGGCTAGTACACCATCATGTGAAGGTAATAGTTGATCAATAATTTTTTTGAACTTATGGCTTTTATAATAGGCCAGTTGAAGTGGAGTTTTTGTGGGTAGTGCAATAAGAGAGTTGAGATAACTCTGCCACTTTGGAAGATAGACTCTGTGGATATCTTTAAATAGATGGTCGTTGACAGGGAAGTTCAACTCACTTTTTTTATCGCATAATGAAAGCAGTGTTAAATCAAAGTTTTTTGCAAGCTCTTTACAAACATAATAAATGCGTAACCGGTCTCCACCAATAACCGGGTACGGAAAGCGTGGGGTCAGAATTAATAAACGCTTTTTATTTGTGGGCACTATGTTTTTTTTCATAATAATGATTTAGTCATCCTATTGTAAACATTATATTGTTTTAATGCTTGAATAAATCTTCGGCATTTCGGATGAATTTCTGTAGTCGTGTAATCCTCTGTAGAGGAAAGTTGTCTCCAGAAAATTGATTATCAATGTGGAATGTTTCCTGTGGTCGGTTGACTTGTTTGTCTTATTTTAATAGAGTTATTTTTTGGATTTTAGGTGTCCGTTGGGCTTTCACCCAACGGATTAAACGGGAATTCGGTGCGTACGCCGGTTGAACCAGCAGCTATGCCGAAGCTGCCCCCGCAACGGTAAGCGAGTTAAACTCTGATCAATCAGTCATTGCGGTGGGCGATTACAGCAGGAAAAGTCTTTTCTATTTCCCTGCTCAGCTTTGCAATCAACCTAATATATAGACAAAATTAGAGCTAAAGATGGGCGAGCAAGAACGCAATGTAGAGTTATAACCTAAACTGGTGTTTGAAAGGTTGAAAAGAAGCGGCGTATCTGGTTGATTGTAGTTACGACACAAACAATCAATAAAGGAGATACGCCACTATGAAAAAGAATAACGTTAACGTTGTTGATCTAAAGAATCGAGAGTTTAACGAAGATCCGTTGACTAAACTGGCCAGTCATTGACAGGTATAAACTGCAAAGTATCCTATTCTATTAAACTAGGGCAGTTATACTGATGTTGTCAATGAGACGGGTTTGGCCAAGCTTTGCTGCTGCCAGTATAACAAGGTTATTGTCTTCTGGTTGTGCTACTGCCAAATTGCCAGCTCGACGTATGCTGAAGTAATCGGGGATAAAGTTTGCTTCTTCAAGCATTAAAAGCGCTTGGTCTATCAGTGCAGTGTAATTACGTTCTCCTGCTTGTATTTTTCTTTTTATTTGTTTGAGCGTTTTGTATAGAACAGGTGCTCTTTGTCGTTCGTCGGCTGACAGGTAGCCGTTGCGTGAGCTCATTGCAAGGCCATCACCTTCTCTGACTGTGGGTACGCTCAGAATTGTGACTGGCATACATAGATCTTCGACGGCACGGCGAATAATTAATAGTTGCTGGTAGTCTTTCTCGCCAAATAGTGCAATATCAGGTTGTACGATATTGAAAAGTTTGGTGACTATGGTTGAAACACCAATAAAGTGGTTCGGGCGGTGAGCGCCACATAAAATATCAGAATAACCAGGTACTTCGACTCGGGTGCTTGTTTCAATGCCATGTGGGTAGAGGTCTGATGCTTTCGGTGTAAACAACAGATCAACGCCCCCCTCGAATAACTTGTTGCTATCGCTTTTCAGGGTGCGTGGGTAGCTGTCAAGATCTTCATCTTTACCAAATTGCATTGGGTTGACAAAGATGCTGACGACAACATGGTCTGCACGTTGATGAGCTTGTTTGATGAGTGATAGATGACCGTCATGCAAGTTTCCCATGGTCGGAATAAATGCAATTTGTTTGCCCGCATTGTTCCATGTTTGAATTTGGGCATGTATTTCATCTATTTTTTGTACGGTACGCATAAATTAAAAGCTGTGTTTTTCTGTGGGAAAGGAGCCACTTTTAACCTCGGCGATATATTTCTCTATCGCGCTTGGAATTGAGAGGGCATCTTCAAGAAAGTTTTTGGTGAATTTTGGTTTCTTTCCAGCGGTGATATCGAGTGCATCGTACAGGACAAGCACTTGACCATCACAGCCATTGCCTGCGCCAATGCCAATAACAGGAATCTGAACGGTTTGGCTGATTTTTGTGCCGAGAGTGGCGGGTACGCATTCCAGTAATAACAGGTCGGCACCTGCTTCTTCGAGCGCGATGGCTT
Source organism: uncultured Gammaproteobacteria bacterium (assembly GCA_964468225.1). Taxonomy (GTDB): domain Bacteria; phylum Pseudomonadota; class Gammaproteobacteria; order JAADGQ01; family JAADGQ01; genus S141-38. Next base: position 23,771 of record CAYXVC010000019.1, on the reverse strand, counting down.
CATCAAGCAGTATTTGTGCGCTGGCATCGTCACGCCCTTGAATTCGATACCCTCCTTCTTTATGTACCGATTGCGGTAGTAGGCCTAAATGACCGCAAGTTGGAATTCCATATTTTGCAAGTGTCTGGATGGCTTTGATTTGTCGATGGCCACCTTCCAGCTTTATAATGTGTGCTCCGCCTTCTTTCATGAGGCGACCTGCATTTCTTAGTGTGTCGTCGAGCGTAAGGTCACTTGAAAATGGCATGTCAACCATCAGTAATGCACGCTGTCGCCCTCGGGCAACGCAGCGGCTATGGTAGATCATTTCATCCATAGTGACCGGGAGTGTTGAGTCGAAGCCTTGAATTACCATCCCTAGTGAGTCGCCAACAAGCAAAACTTCGATGCCTGCTTGATCCAGCAGTTGAGCAAAACTTGTATCGTAAGCTGTTAGGCAGGTGATTTTATTACTGGACTCTTTCATCTGTTGCAGTGTACGAATAGTAATCGGTGTTGCTAGGTCGGAATTGTGCGAACTCATGATGTTTTCTCCAAAACCTGTAAATCATCCACTCGGACATTGTTTATGATTTTTTGCAATTTTCCAAGCCCTGGAACTTCCAGATTGGGGGCAATTTGATTCAGAGGCACCAGTACAAAGCTTCTTAAATGCAGTCCGGGATGGGGGAGTGTGAGCCTCGCACTTTTTTGTCGGGTTTTTCCATAAAGAAGCAGGTCGAGGTCGAGAGTGCGTGGTCCCCAGTGATGCTCGTTGCGCACTCTGTCTTGCCGATTTTCGATATTTTGCAGCTCAGTTAATAGTGTGTCCGCGTTTAATGTGGTGTCCAGTGCTGCAACTGCATTGATGTAATCGGGCTGCTCTTGTTGACCCATAGGTGCGCTTTGATAAAGCGACGAGTGGGCGATGAGTTTGGTTTTCGGGATTGTTTTAAGTGCGGACAGTGCTTGCTTGATCTGTTGAACCGGGTTGTTTAGATTGCTGCCCAGCCCAACATAAGCCCTAATTTTTGTCATTAGCTGGATGGTTTTTTACGCTTGGCGGGTCGTTTGCGGCGTGTTGAACGATGAGAGTTTTTGGGTTTTGAATTCGCTGTTAATTCGTGTTGCATTTCGGGTTGCTTTTGTAGTTTTGTCCACCATTCACAAGCTTCTTGTAAATCTTCACCCGCCATTCCACGCAAGAGCATAAAGTCATAGGCAGCACGAAACCTCGGGTGTGTTAAAAAGCGCAGCGGACGTTGACCATAACGGTGCTGAAAGCGTAGTTGCATGTTCCATATTTCACGCATGGGTATGCTGAAGCGGCGTGGTATAGCTACCTGTGGAAGCTGGTTCATCGTGACTGTTTCGCCTGCCATCTGCATGGCCTGTGTTTCACTGATACCTTTCTCTTCTTGCATGAGTTGCTTTGCAAGAACGCGTGTCGGCTCCCATAACAAGCAGGCAAAAAGGAATGAAGGGCTGATAGGTTTGTTTTCTGAGATACGTTTGTCTGTATTGCTTAATGCCTGAGAAACAAAGGTCAGTGGGTAGCCATGTTCTTCTTGTTCAAGACAGCTGGAGAGTTGTGGAAATAGGTGATGAAACAGTCCATAGTGGCGCAGCAAGCCAAAAGTCTGGGTTGCACAACCGCCCAGAAATAGTTTGAGCACTTCTTCATAAATGCGTGCGGCAGGAATATCCTTTAAAAGGTGCCCTAGCTTTTTAATGGGTTGTTTGCTGTCCGGGTGAATGCGAAACCCCAGCTTTGCTGAAAAACGTATGGCACGCAACATGCGTACGGGGTCTTCTTTGTAGCGTGTTTCGGGGTCACCAACGAGCTGTAGAGTGCCGCTCTTTATGTCTTGCATGCCGTTGGTGTAGTCGCGAATGGCTAGGTCATCAATACCATAATAGAGTGAGTTGACGGTGAAATCACGACGCATGGCATCATCTTCGAGTGTGCCAAATACATTGTCTCTTAAAATACGACCACTTTCAGCTTCTACCCCTGCAGGGGTGGCTTGATGCGGTGAGCGGAACGTGGCAACCTCTATTGTTTCACGGCCAAAGTTTATGTGAGCCAGGCGAAAGCGGCGGCCGACTAATCGGCAGTTGCGAAATAGTGCGTTGACTTCATTAGGGAGTGCGCTGGTTGCAATGTCGTAATCTTTGGGTTCACGTCCGAGTAACATATCTCTGATACAGCCGCCTACAAGGTAGGCTTGATAGCCAGCTTCGTTCAAGCGATACAATACCGTCAGCGCATTTTCACTAATGTACGCGCGTGAAATATTATGTTCTGAACGAGGAATTATTGTGGGCTGTACAATCTTTGTTACGGAATCCAATCCTGTGTACTCACATCATTAAAAAGCGCGTATGATACACGGTTTCAGCGTGTTGTATATCGGTGCGTTAGTATTAATTGTATAAAGTGTAGGGAATTTGCAATAATCGAAAAGATTTCTTGCAGATAGCGCGCGCGATCCGTAGAATAGCCCGATTTTCATGATTTCAGTCTTTGCGGATGCGAGGGCATGTTTGAGTTTTTTATTAATAGAGGTTTGAATACTCCAGATGGTAACAATACGTATGGCGCGCGGCGGTGCTAAAAAACGCCCTTTTTATAATATAGTTGTTACTGATAGTCGTAGCCCACGTGATGGCCGTTATATCGAACGGATCGGCTTTTTCAATCCGACGGCTCGTGGTAATGAGGAGCGGTTACGTCTTGAGTTGGCACGCGTCGATCATTGGCAGGCTTTGGGTGCGCAACTTTCTGATCGCGTTTCCGGTTTGGTTAAGGAACATAAAAAAGCACAAACAGCGGCTGCAGCATAAACTGATTCAAGTCCGTGGTGGATGACTGGGTTGTTGTTGGTAAAATTTCCGGGGTGTATGGTGTGCGGGGCTGGGTACGAATATTTTCGTATACCGCACCACGGGAAAATATACTGATCTATTCACCCTGGTACTTAAATAAACCAGCAGGGCAGCAGATAATCCCTGTGGTTACTGGGCGAATCCATGGAAAGGGAATTGTTGTTCAGCTTGAATCTGTAACTGATCGTGACATTGCTGCGCAGCTGGTTGGGCTTGAAATTGTAATAAAGCCTCAGCAATTACCGCCTGTAGAGCAGGGTGAATTTTATTGGTCTGATCTGGTAGGGCTGGAAGTCATTACTATTGAAGGTCAAACTTTGGGAAAGATAGATCATCTGATCGAAACGGGTGCGAATGATGTGCTTGTTGTGAAAGGTGAACGTGAGCGTTTGCTGCCTTATACGGATGAATGCGTTGTGAAGGTGAGTCTGGATGATGGTATTATTCAGGTGGATTGGGATCCCGATTTTTGATGTGGCAGCGTAGGTTTTTTTGCTGTGCGAATTGATGTTATTACGCTCTTTCCTGAAATGTTTGATGCTCTGACAGAGCACGGTGTGACAGGTAGAGCGGTAAAAAAAGGGTTGCTGCAGCTTGATGCATGGAATCCGCGTGACTATGCTGTGGATCGACATCGTACTGTGGATGATCGCCCTTATGGCGGTGGTCCGGGTATGCTGATGATGGTGCAGCCATTGCGTGATGCGATTCATGCAGCAAAGCGTGCTTCTGGTGGTTTGAGTACGGTTATTTATCTCTCTCCACAGGGGCGGACTCTGGATCAGGCAGGTGTTGAATCACTGGTTGCAAAAAAAAATATTACGCTTATTTCGGGGCGTTACGAAGGGGTTGATGAACGTTTAATCGCCTCGGAAGTGGATGAAGAGTGGTCGATTGGTGACTATGTTTTGAGTGGCGGGGAATTGGCTGCGATGGTCATGATTGATGCGATGATTCGCCTGTTGCCAGGAGCGTTGGGGCATGCAGAGTCTTCGCAGCAAGATTCATTTGAAAATTATTTGCTGGATTGTCCGCATTATACAAGGCCTGAAGTGATTGATGATCAGAAAGTGCCAGCAGTGTTATTGAGTGGTGATCACCAGGCGATTGCACATTGGAGGCTCAAGCAAGCCTTGGGCCGTACGTGGCAAAGACGGCCTGATTTATTGGATAAATCCATGCTTGATGATGAAATGTTGTCATTGCTTGATGAATTCAAACAAGAAGTTAAAAATTAGTTTTATTTATTTTAAATTATCATATTTTGATATTGATGGGGATGCGTTATGAGTAATTTGATCAGTCAGATCGAAGCAGAGCAAATGGAGCGTGAAGTTCCGGTATTTGGGGCAGGTGATACTGTTGTTGTACAGGTTAAAGTAAAAGAGGGAACAAGGGAGCGTCTGCAAGCATTCGAAGGGATTGTTATTGCGAAGCGTAATCGTGGCCTGAACTCGGCATTTACTGTACGTAAAATTTCTCACGGTGAAGGTGTGGAGCGTGTTTTTCAAACTTACAGCCACGCGATTGATTCGATCGAAGTGAAGCGTCGTGGTGTGGTGCGTCGCGCCAAGTTGTACTATCTGCGTGCATTGCGTGGTAAAGCTGCACGTATTAAAGAAAAGCTCGCAAAATAGATTTAAAAAACAGATAAGCCTCGGCAGGCTTTGCTTGCCGAGGCTTTTTGTTGCGTATTTTATAACCTGTCACTCTACCGTCCGGGGAAAGTTGTGTCAGTCAGCCATAACTGCTTTGCCAAATAATATTATTTCAATACTATATATTATATTGATGTTGCCTTATTATAATAATAAGCAGAATGAAAGGGGTTAATAAAATATGGCTGAAGCACAAAAAAATGTTAGTTTTTCTTTAGGTATTCACGACCGTTCATTCATTGAAAATCAAGTGCTGGACGGACGTTTTGGAAACAAAACAGAAGTTGTGCGGGCAGGCCTGCGTCTTTTAGAAGACCAAGAAAACAAACAAAAAGCACTGCGAGTTTTAATAAATGAGGGCTATACTGATATTAAAGCAGGTCGTATCACTGAGTATGATAGCGCAGAAGCACTGTTTAATGACATCATGAAAGATTAGTAAATGCCATGGAATCTTTGCGCTTAATTATTACGGATACAGCTAAAGAAGATTTAAGGAATATCCGCAAGCATATCGCAAAAGATAGTCCAAAAAGAGCTAAAATATTTACAAAAGACCTTGCAACCAAAATATATAGTTTGGCGGATTCTGGTGTAACTGGTTCGCCCCGTAATAATATTAAGGCAGGTTTAAGAGGCTTCCCATACCGTGGAAGATGTTTTTACTTTCATATTGCTGATAATGAAATGTTTCTTATACGTGTTTTGCATGGCAAACAAGACATCGCTGAACAAGATTTTCCTTATCACTCAAAGTAATAATACCCATAGTGTTTATGGCCGTAGGCTTATTGTGGGCCATCCGTGCTCATGAGCGTATTGCTGTAATAATTTATCAGGATCCACAGCAATTGGATTATCAACAATTTTTAAAAGTGGTAAATCATTATGTGAATCTGAATAGAACCAGCTTCCCTTTAATGTCATTTTCTGTATTTTTAACCACTCTTTCAAGCGAATCACTTTGCCCTCCTGATATGTGGGTATGCCTGTAAAATTTCCAGTATATTGGCCTTCTTTTTCTTCCGGATCAGTGGCAAGTAAATGTTCAATCCCCAGCTCTTTTGCAATTAACTCGGTGACAAATCGGTTGGTTGCAGTAATAATGAGCAGAGTATCCCCTTGCTTTCGATGTTTGTTCAGTAGGTGATGCGCTGCATCGGGAATGATCGGAATAATTTTTTGTTTAATAAAATCTTCACGCCAGTCAAAAAGTGTTTTTTTGTCATGAGTTGAGAGTATCTTCAATGAAAAGCGAAGAAATTCATTGATATCCAGTGTGCCTGCTTCATATTCTTTATAAAAACGTCTATTTTCCCGATCATAAAAATCAGAGTCAACAATGTTGTTTTCAACAAGGTAACGCCCCCATAAATAGTCGCTGTCGCCCGTTAGCAGGGTATTGTCTAGATCAAAAATTGCTAAAGCCAACGATTACAACTCCTTTTATGATAAAGTTATGTTTTTGGCTGGATTATAATGATTTGAGCTGCGCCAAAATTTAAGAATTTATAACAGATTACGCATTGCGTGACAAAGTATATTTTGTTTATGGTGAGTTCCAAATGATAGACTCAGAAGGGTATAGACATAACGTTGGCATCATTGTTAGCAATAATGCCGGAAAACTACTCTGGGCTCGGCGTATTGGTCAGGATGCATGGCAGTTTCCGCAAGGAGGAATTCGTGAAAATGAATCTGCTGAGGACGCGATGTATCGCGAGCTTAAAGAAGAGCTGGGGCTTGAGCCAGAGCATGTGAGTGTTATGGGCCAAACGCGCGATTGGCTACGTTATGATCTTCCAAAGCATTTAATTCGTTCCCACAGCAAGCCTCTTTGCATTGGTCAAAAGCAGGTTTGGTTTATGTTGAATCTGGTGGCCGAAGAGAGTCATTTAAGGTTTGATGCTTGTGATATTCCTGAATTTGATGGTTGGCGTTGGGTCAATTACTGGTATCCCGTTAAGTCTGTTGTTTGGTTTAAACGCCAAGTCTACCATCATGCGCTGAATGAGTTAGCGCCGCTGATCCATAAAAATTCGCAACGCAGTGTGGGCAATTCATAAATTATGCTTGCTTCACTTCATAGCATCCTTCAGGAAGTTAATAATACACGTCACCTGGAGCAGCTGCTATCTCAAACGGTGCAGCGTATCAAGGGCGCGATATCTGCAGATGCTTGCTCCATTTATCTGGAGAATACAGGGGGCGAATGTTATGTTTTGGAAGCGACGGCGGGTTTGGCTGAGGCATCCATTGGTAATATCTGCTTGAAAAAAGATGAAGGGCTGGTGAGTTTGGTTTGCCGACGTGAAGAGCCGGTCAATCTGGATAACTTGTTTGAACACCCGTGTTACCAGCATACGGATGGCCTGAATGACGATCATCTTCCCGGTTTTTTAGGTGTTCCTATTATTCACTTTCGGAAGGTGCTCGGCGTTCTTGTGATTCGACAGCGTCGGAAGCGTTGCTTTAACGAAGATGAAGTGGCCTTTTTACAAACCATTGCGATTCAACTTGCTGGTGCAATTACACATGCCAGGATGTTATCTGATAAGCCTGTTTCCGGGCCAGTCGGAAATCAAAGTCAACCAATTATCGGCATTCCCGGTTCACCGGGAGTGGCTGTTGGTGTTGCTTTCGTGGTCTATCCAGCGGCTGATCTGGATGCAGTGCCAGATCGCCAGATCGTAGATGTTGAAGCTGAAATCGCTGTTTTTCAAAAAGCATTAACGGAAGTCAGGGTCGATATTAAGCGATTAATGGTGAGATTGAGCACCGTTCTGGCTCCAGAAGATCGTGCACTTTTTGACGCGTACCTTTTGATGCTGGACAGTGGCGGACTGGTCGATCGAACGATTGAGCGCATTCAGGAAGGCAGTTGGGCGGCCGGAGCGCTCAGAGATACGGTTAATGAACACGCTCGTTTTTTTGAGGAAATTGAAGACCCTTATTTGCGGGAGCGAGCGGATGATATTTATGACCTGGGGCGACGTATATTGCTCTGTTTGCAAAGTGGTAAACGCGAATCATTTGAATACCCTGAACATACGATTCTTGTAGGGGAGGAGGTTTCAGCAGCAGCACTTGCTGAAGTGCCAGTGGAACGTCTTGCGGGAATTGTTTGTGCCAATGGTTCACGTTCATCGCACGTCGCTATTTTAGCGCATGCATTAGGAATTCCTGCCATTGTTGGCGCGGTCAATTTATCCGTTGGAAAAATGGATAAAAAAGATGTCATCGTCGATGGGTATCGTGGCTGGCTTTACCCTTCTCCTTCAGCGGCGATGCGATCGGAGTACAGACGGTTCGCTGATGAAGAGCAAGAGCTGACTGATGAGCTCAATACCTTGCGTGATAAGCCTGCAGAAACGGTGGATGGGTTTCGTGTTAGATTGCTGGTTAATACAGGCCTTTCATCGGATATATCACCTTCATTAGCATCTGGTGCTGAAGGGGTCGGTTTGTACCGTACCGAATTTCCTTTTATGACGCGTGAGCGCTTTCCCGGTGAAGATGAGCAGCGGCTGATTTATCGTGTGGTGCTGGATACATTTTCTCCTCACCCTGTCACGTTGCGCACTCTGGATATTGGCGGGGATAAGAATCTCTCTTATTTTCCGATTAAAGAAGAAAACCCTTTTTTAGGGTGGCGGGGAATTCGTATTACGCTGGATCAGCCTGAAATTTTTCGTACTCAGATCCGTGCAATGTTGCGTGCAAGTATTGGTTTAAATAATTTGCAAATACTGTTTCCAATGGTGAGTCATGTCTGTGAAGTAGATGCGGCATTGGGTATTGTGAAGTCAGTGTACGATGAGCTGGTGGAAGGTGGCGCAAATATTCAGAAACCAAAAACCGGTGTGATGATTGAAGTGCCTTCGGCTGTTTACCAAGCCGCGGAATTGGCCAGTCGAGTCGATTTTATTTCAGTGGGAACCAATGATCTCACTCAGTACTTATTAGCTGTTGATCGAAATAACCCGCGCGTTGCGCAGCTTTATGACAGCCTGCATCCTTCATTACTGAAAGCACTGTCGCAAGTTATGGAGTCTGTGGCTCCATTGGGTAAGCCTGTGGGTGTCTGTGGTGAAATTGCAGGTGATCCAGCCGCCGCAATATTATGGATTGCTATCGGTGTTGATAATTTGAGTATGAGTGCGTTTGGGCTTTCCAGAGTTAAGCAAGTCATTCGTCATTTTACCGTGCCACAGGCACGAAAAATTTTGGACGAGGCTCTTAAATGTGAAGATGCGGATGGTATTCGTCAAATACTTTCACAGGCACTTGAAGAGGTCGGGCTAGGTGGTTTGGTGCGTGCTGGTAAATAGTTGTGTGTAGAGTAATTCGATGTATAGATGGTTTAAAAAACAGAGCCATTATTGCGATCATCGTATTGAGCTTCTTTGCTGGAACAACAGGGTGTGGTATGAGTGTCTTTAAAGGGGATGCAGAACAAGATGCGACGTTGACGGATCGATGGAGTGATGAAGATTCACGCTGGATTGCCCGTGAAATGGTTCAGGATATGCTCTCCTCTCCATGGTTTACTCGGTTTGGTCAAGAGAGCCTCGGCAAAGAACCTGCAATTGTCATTCAAAGAATTAAGAACAAATCATATGAACACATTTCGCTTGATACCTTTGTGAATGATATCAAGCGAGCAGTGATAACCGGCAGTATGGATAAAATCATCGTAAGTAGTAAAGAAGCAGATGCTGACTTTGCGCTATCAGGTAGCATCAATTCTATGGTTGATCAAGTGGATGGTCAGCGTGTCATCTTTTATCAGGTCGATATGAAATTGATTGATCTAAAGGCGGTAGATGAAGTATGGAGTGGCCAGAAGAAGATTACAAAATTATTGAAACGCAATCGTTTTTTATTTTGAGTTCAATGGCGTTCGATTAAAAAATCAAGCAAATCAATGAATTCACTGGCACTGCCAACTCCGCTCGGATCAATTCGGTAACGGCCGCCAATCGTCATTGTGGGTGGGCCTGCAATTTCGAGCTGCTCCCCCAGTTGCCTGGCACGTTTAATCTGTTTTGTAATTTCCGGGCTTTGCATGGTTTGAATAAACTGTTTGCTGTCAATTTTCTGTTTTTCGAGAAAGTCTGAGAGTTGGGTTTGATTTTCTATTTTTGTTTTATGTCCATGAATTGCAGTAAACAGAGGAATATGGATTTGTTTGCTGAGGTTCAATTTTATTGCTGCGTAGTAACTTCTTGCTAACAGCTCCATATTGTCATGGGTCATGGCAGCGATGCGCTCGAATTTGATACGGTTTTCTTTCGTTGAAATCCAATGCTCAAAGTAGGGCTGCAAGGCATAACAGGTATGACAACCATACCAGAAAAACTCTTTCACTTGTATGCTGTTTTTATCGGTTTTTTGATCTGTCGCAGATTTGATCAGGTGGTAGTGAGTACCTTCTTTAAACGCAGTTTCACTCAATGCGAGACTTGAAAAGAACAACGTGATGATTAAAAGTGCTAACTTGGTTTTCATTAAGTATATAATTCCCAGAATTGATCAGAGTCTAATCATAACGAAGGTGAGCGTTGATGTCAGGTGTGGTAGCAACTAAAGAAAAGTGGAACAAAATCTATAGCGAGGCAGAAAGCTCTGGTGATGCGGTTGCCGTATTAAAAGAGAACAGCCATTTGCTGCCAAAGCAGGGTCAGGCATTAGAATTGGCGTGTGGAATGGGACGAAATGCACTTTTTTTGGCGAAGCAGGGTTTGGAAACTTCAGCGTGGGATATCTCCGATATCGCAATCCAGCGATTGAATGAAGAGGCAAAGGCTCAAGATTTCCTCACAGGGTTTCATGCGCAAGTGCGAGATATTGTGAAGGAACCGATGCAGAGCAATAGTTTTGATGTGATTGTCGTCAGTTATTTTCTTGATCGCTCTCTGATGCTAACCATTCAGGATGCGTTGCGCTCTGGTGGCTTATTGTTTTATCAAACATTCAGCCGCTTGCAAGTGGATGAGTCGGGGCCACGTAATCCGGATTTTCGTCTTGCAGAAGGCGAGTTGTTGACTCTTTTTTCATCTATGCGTTTGCTGGTTTATCGTGAAGAGGGCCTCGTGGGCCATCATGATGAAGGCTTTAGAAATGAAGTGAAAATGGTGGCGCAGAAGCGATAGGAATATGCGTATTGCATTAGGTGTTGAATATAACGGCGAGCACTTCTTTGGGTGGCAGGCTCAGGAAGGTACGCGTACGGTGCAAGGTTGTTTGGAAGCTGCACTTTCTAAAGTCGCGAACCATCCGGTGCGAATTATTTGTGCGGGTCGTACGGATCGTGGTGTGCATGGCATGGGGCAGGTGGTGCATTTTGAATCGGATGTCGAGCGCACTATGTACTCCTGGATGATGGGTGCGAATGTAAACTCACCGGAAGAGGTGAGCGTATTGTGGGCGAAACCGGTGGATGAAACATTTCACGCACGTTTTTCGGCCACTCGTCGCCGTTATCGTTATATTATTATGAACCGAAAAATACGCCCATCTTTTTTGGCGGGGCGAGTCTCATGGGATCGTCGTGATCTGGATGAAAAAAAGATGGCAGAGGCGGGGCAGTTATTGGTCGGGGAGCATAATTTTAACTCCTATCGAGCCGTAGCTTGTCAGGCAAAAAATCCTGTGCGAACCATTCATTCGCTGAAAATTCACCGCAGCGGGCCATTTATCACGCTTGATGTTGAAGCAAATGCATTTTTGCATCATATGATACGCAATATTGCAGGTGTCTTGATGGCGATCGGCTCGGGTGAACGGCCGATTGAGTGGGCGCAAGAGTTGCTGGAAGTATGTGATCGTACTCAAGGTGGAGTGACGGCACCGCCACATGGATTATATTTTGTTAATGTGACCTACCCTGAAAAATATGAAATACCAGAGACAGAAGTGATGCCTTTGGTATGGTAAAAACCCTATGAAATACGGTATCCTTCGCCCATTACTGGAGCAGTTTTAAGTATGCGTACTCGTATTAAAGTATGTGGTTTCACTCGGTCTGATGATGCTCTTAAAGCGGCATCAATGGGGGTGGATGCCATTGGGCTGGTTTTTTATGCGCCCAGCCCCCGTGCGGTTAATATTCAGCAGGCTCAGAATATTGTACGTGCATTGCCGCCGTTTGTGAGTGTGGTTGGTTTGTTTGTGAATGCTTCCGACTCTGAGATTAAAAACATTCTGGACAATGTACATCTGGATGTTTTGCAGTTTCATGGTGATGAATCCGTGCAAAGTTGCGAGCTCTATAAAATGCCCTATATCAAGGCGATTCGTATGCGTGAAGGTGTGGATTTGGAGGTAGAAACCAATGCCTACCCATCGGCGCAAGCTCTGTTGCTTGATGCCTACCAAAAAGGGGTGCCAGGCGGAACGGGAAATACGTTTGAATGGGCTGCGATTCCTGATGAATTATGCAAGCCGATTATTTTGGCGGGTGGTTTGAATCCGACAAATATTGCAGAGGCTGTCACTCAGGTGCAACCTTATGCGGTTGATGTGAGCGGTGGGGTTGAATTGAGTAAGGGCATTAAAGATCCCTTGAAAATGGTTGAATTTGTAGAAGGTGTAAGAAGCGTCGATGCAAAATAATGTCGGACAAAATAGTGGTATGGATTTAATGTCTCTGCCTGATGAGCGAGGCCACTTTGGGCCTTACGGTGGAATTTTTGCCGCTGAAACATTGATGGGGCCGTTGGAAGAGTTGCGCGAAGCTTACGAAGCGCAGATGAAAAATCCTGCCTTTATTGAGGCGTTGGATCATGACTTGAAGCACTTTGTCGGTCGTCCATCACCGCTCTATCATGCAGAGCGCTGGAGTCAGAAAATAGGTGGCGCGCAAATCTATCTGAAACGGGAAGATCTGAATCACACCGGTGCGCATAAAGTGAATAACACCGTCGGTCAGGCGCTATTGGCAAAAGCGATGGGTAAGCCCAGAGTGATTGCTGAAACGGGTGCGGGGCAGCATGGTGTGGCGACCGCTACTGTGGCCGCCCGTTTTGGTCTGGAATGTGTGGTTTACATGGGCGCAGAAGATATCAAGCGCCAAGCGATTAATGTTTATCGAATGAAATTGCTGGGCGCGACGGTTGTTCCTGTTGAGTCGGGTTCCAAAACACTGAAAGATGCGCTGAATGAAGCAATGCGTGATTGGGTTACGAATATTGATAATACTTTTTATATTATCGGCACAGTGGCTGGGCCACACCCTTATCCAGTGATGGTGCGTGATTTTCAGGCGATCATCGGCCGTGAAGCACGCGAGCAGATTCAAGAACAAACCGGACGTTTACCCGATGCCTTGGTGGCATGTGTCGGTGGCGGTTCCAATGCGATGGGGCTGTTCTATCCTTTTCTTAATGATCCCTCTGTAAAAAAATACGGTGTGGAAGCCGCAGGTGATGGGCTTGAAACTGGCCGACATGCTGCGCCGCTTTGTAAAGGTAGGCCGGGTGTGCTTCATGGCAATCGAACCTATTTGATGGAAGATGAGAATGGCCAGATCATAGAGACACACTCTGTGTCTGCCGGTCTGGATTACCCCGGTGTAGGCCCTGAACATGCGTGGTTGAAAGATTGTGGTGCAGCAGAGTATGTTGCTATCACGGATGATGAAGCACTGGAGGCATTTCATGTATTGACTCGTATTGAAGGCATCATGCCTGCATTGGAATCGAGTCACGCTTTGGCTTACGGTGCAAAGCTGGCGGCGACGATGACTAAAGATAAAAATATTATTATTAATCTTTCAGGTCGAGGCGACAAAGATATTCACACAGTCGCTGCACTGGAGGGGATTACGGTATGAGTCGTATCAAAAAATGTTTTGACGAACTACGTGCTGAAGGGCGCAAAGCATTGGTTCCTTATGTGACGGCAGGCGACCCTTCACCGGAAGTTACGGTGCCTTTGATGCATGAAATGGTCAAGGCGGGTGTGAATATCATTGAGCTGGGCGTGCCGTTTTCTGATCCGATGGCGGATGGGCCTGTGATTCAAAAAGCCAGTGAACGTGCACTGAAGCATAACGTCAGTTTGAGAGACGTACTGGCGATGGTGCAGCAATTCCGTGAAGAGGACAATGAAACGCCGGTGATTTTGATGGGTTATTTGAATCCTGTTGAAGTGATGGGTGTCGAATCTTTTGCAAATGCAGCAGGTCAAGTGGGTGTAGATGGTGTATTGATCGTTGACCTTCCTCCTGAAGAGGCGGGTGATTTATTGCTTGCTTTGAAAGGTCAACAATGCGACCCAATATTTTTGTTGTCGCCGACGACCAATGAAGCACGTATCAGCAAGATATGTGCAGTGGCCAGTGGTTTTGTTTATTATGTAGCTGTTAAGGGAATTACGGGTGCAGGCAATCTTGATGTTGGTGCAGTCGAAGAGAAGGTGGCGCAGATTCGGCGTTTGACAGATTTGCCGGTTGGCGTGGGCTTTGGCATTAAAGATGCAACTTCAGCAGCGGCCGTTTCAAAAATTGCTGATGCGGTGATTGTGGGCAGTGCATTGGTGCGTAAAGTTGAAGAATCCAATGGAGAGAGTGATCGTTTGATTAGGGATATATCCGGTTTGCTTGGCGAAATGCGTCAAGCGATGGATCAATGAAGTTTGAACTATTTATAATCTGGAATTAAAAAATGAGTTGGCTATCCAAGTTATTACCTTCACAAATCAGAACTGAGAGTTCTGGAAAGAAATCTGTCCCGGAAGGGGTTTGGACAAAGTGTTCTTCATGTACGTCCATGCTTTATCGTGCAGAGCTGGAGCGTAACCATTATGTTTGTCCAAAATGCAATCACCATGAGCGAATCGGTGCACGTTTACGGTTGAATCTGTTTCTGGATAAAGAGAGTGGTGAAGAGGTTGGGGCTGATCTGGAGCCTGTTGATATCCTCAAATTTCGTGATAGCAAAAAATATCGTGATCGCTTAAATCAAGCGCAAAAAAATACAGAGGAAAAAGATGCATTGATTGTAATGCAAGGGCAGCTCAAAGAATTGCCAGTGGTGGCGGCTGCATTTGAATTTAGTTTTATGGGTGGTTCGATGGCTTCTGTGGTGGGGGAGCGATTTGTACGTGGTGTTGATATCTGTATTGAAAAAAATATTCCATTTATCTGTTTTACTGCCAGTGGCGGCGCAAGAATGCAGGAAGGGTTGTTTTCGTTGATGCAGATGAGTAAAACCAGTGCGGCATTAGCAAGGTTAAGCAATAAAGGGATTCCATTTATTTCTGTGATGACGGATCCCACTATGGGTGGAGTGTCTGCAAGTTTAGCGATGTTGGGCGATCTGAATGTCGCAGAGCCCAATGCGCTCATTGGTTTTGCGGGGCCGCGTGTGATTGAACAAACGGTTCGTGAAACATTGCCGGAAGGGTTTCAGCGCAGTGAGTTTTTGCAAGAGCATGGCGTGGTCGACATGATTGTTGATCGCCGTCATATGCGTGATCGTCTGCATAATGTGTTGGCCATGCTGACAGGGCAACCGGTTAAAAAAGTGGATGAAGATGAAGTTTTATCAGGTTCTGTTGTTTAACGGGTATTGGTTTGTCTCGTTTTGATACGCTGGATGAGTGGTTGCAGTGGCAAGAGTCGCTGCACTCATCTGAAATTGAACTGGGTTTGGATCGGGTGCGTGAAGTGCTTGATCGTCTTGAATTAAAAACACGTAGTTTTAAATTGATTACGGTCGCTGGAACCAATGGGAAAGGTTCTTCTGTTGCAATGTTTGAGTCGATATTTCTGGCTGCAGGTTATCGTGTAGGTACTTACTCCTCTCCTCATCTGTTTACCTATAATGAGCGCATTCGGCTTAATGGCGATGTTGTCACTGATGATATGATCTGTCATGCATTTGATCGTGTGGATCAGGCGCGAAAATTAACGTCCCTGACCTATTTTGAATTTGGTACGTTGGCGGCGATTGATATTTTTTATCGTACTGAGCTGGATGTCGTCATTCTTGAAGTGGGATTGGGTGGTCGTCTGGATGCCACTAATGTGCTGGATACCGATGTTGCTTTGGTGACGACAATTGGTATTGATCATGTGGATTGGCTCGGTCATGATAGGGAAGCCATTGGTTTTGAAAAAGCGGGTATCTTCCGTTCGGGTCAGCCCGCAATTTGTGGCGATCTTAATCCACCCGTGAGTTTGCTTTCTTATGCGGAATCAATTGGTGCGCCACTGTATCGCCTGGGTGTGGATTTTAAGTTTTCAGACCGCGTTGAAGATTGGTGTTGGCAGGGAGAGAAGACGCGTTTCGATGGATTGCCTTTGCCAAACCTAAAGGGCGCATTTCAAAAACAGAATGCAGCAGCTGTCTTAATGGTGCTTGAACAGTTGTCACCCGATCTGAAAATGACTCATGAGGCGATTTCCCAAGGTTTGCTTCAAGTTGAATTGAAGGGTCGAATGCAGGTGGTTCCATCTGAGAGTGGTGCCCAACAGATTTTTGATGTGGCGCATAACCCTCAAGCGGCACGTACCTTGGCGGAAACGTTGCAAAGTGATGTGCAAAAAGGTAAGACATTTGCAGTAGTGGCAATGCTGCGTGATAAAGATGTTGCTGGAGTAATTCAGGAGTTGGAGTTCGTTGTGGATTATTGGCACGTTGCTGGGTTGGATGTTGCCCGAGGCTTGACATCCAGTGAGTTACGAAATATTTTTGATGATGTGGGTGTGAATAAGCCCATTACTGAATATGAGTCTGTGCAGGCCGCACACCAAGCGGCACTATCAATAGCAAAACCGCAGGATCGTATTATTGTGTTTGGTTCTTTTTATACGGTTGCCCGAGTATTGGGTCGTAGTAACAATAAAAAAAGGGAAAGTCATGGCTGATGATTTACAAGAGACAAAACGTCGTAAAGGTATTTACCTGTTACCTAACTTATTTACAACGGCGGGTCTTTTTGCCGGTTTTTTTGCGATTGTTGCAGCGATGGGTGGGCGTTTTGAAGCGGCAGCTGTTGCGGTGTTTGTTGCTATGATTATGGATGGTATTGATGGCCGTGTTGCGAGATTAACCAATACGCAGAGTGACTTTGGTAAAGAGTACGACAGCTTAGCAGATATGATTTCGTTTGGAATCGCACCGGCTTTGGTTGTTTATGCATGGGCATTGCAGGCCATGGGAAAAGTTGGGTGGCTGGCGGCCTTTTTATACACAGCGGCGGCTGCATTGCGATTGGCCCGATTTAATACCCAGGTGGATAGTGTTGATAGGGGGTTTTTTCAGGGGTTGGCGAGTCCTGCAGCAGCAGCTTTGGTGATGGGGATGGTCTGGGTCGGAGCGGATTATCAGGTAGAAGGTGATGAGTATGCTGGTCTTGCTTTTGTATTGACGATTGCTGCGGGTTTGTTGATGGTCAGTAATGTTCGCTATCATAGTTTTAAAGACTTTGATCTGAAAGGTAAAGTGCCGTTTGTTGCGCTTTTAGTGGTTGTGCTTGTTTTTGTTTTTATTTCGATAAGCCCTTCTCATGTTTTGTTTGCAATGGCTTTTGTTTACGCTGTTTCTGGCGTTGTATTTACTGTGTGGAAATTGCGTAATAAGCGTAATACTTCGGGTAAGTAAATGTACCTATATTTTAATTGAGCTGGTTTTATTTTATAATTTGCGCTGGGATTGACCTCGTATGGATTCGAGGTGACGATGTGTGTTCGATAATAATCAAAACTTCGGTTTGAATGGGAGAAACAACAATGATGAAACCTCTTTTGACAAAAATAGCACCGGCTGTGGCTATTGGTGTATTACTTTCTGCATGTAGCTCGACTGGAGATAAGGCGGCAAGCGCACTTGAAGCTGAAAAAACAGCCGCACTTGAAGCGCAACTTGCAGAGTTTCAATCGCGTGAAGAAAAACTTCAGGCGCGTGAATCACAGATGGGTTCTCAAACTGCCCAACTTGAAGAGCAGTTGTCCGTCGCTCAATCACGAGTGGCTTCATTGGAAGGCCAGCAAACAGTGGCTCCTGCTCCAATGGTGGCTTCTAGTGGTGATTTGTTCCCACCTAATGCGGGTCCAGGCGAGTGCTTTGCACGCGCTTTTGTTGAACCTGTACATAAAACAGTGACCGAAAAAGTATTGAAACGCGCAGCTTCAGAGCGTGTGGACATTATACCAGCGCGTTATGAAACTGTGACAGAACGTGTGTTGGTTCAAGAAGAGTCCAGTCGTTTGGAAGTGATTCCTGCAACCTATAAATGGGTTGAAGAGCGTGTGCTTGTGAAGCCAGCAACGCAGCGCATGGTAAAAGTGCCAGCGACTTATGGAACCGAGTCTGAAAAAGTATTGGTGAAAGCGGCTCATACTGAATGGCAAAAAGGTACAGGTCCGATACAGAAAATTAATGATGCAACCGGTGAGATCATGTGTCTTGTCGAAGTGCCTGCTGTTTATAAAACTGTGACAAAACGTGTCGTTAAAACACCAGTAACAACGCGCACGATTGATGAGCCTGCTGTTTATAAAAATGTGAAGAAAAAAATAGTTGATAATGCGGCTTCAACACGTCAAGTGGCGATTCCTGCCAAGTATAAAACTGTAAAAGTGACGAAGTTGGTGACACCTGCTCAAGAAAAACGTGTGACGATTCCTGAAGAGTATCAGACAGTGACGCGTACAGAGAAGGTCAAAGATGGCCATATGGAATGGCGTGAAATTCTTTGTGAAACCAATATGACTCGCAACAAAATCACGACGATTCAACGTGCATTGAAAGCCAAGGGATATAACCCAGGCCCGATTGATGGTGTGATTGGAGGGGCAACCATGAAGGCAGTGAAAGCTTTTCAAAAAGCAAATAAACTACCGGTTGATAAGTACCTGAATATTCAAACTGTGAAAGCTTTGGGTATTAATCCAGCAAGCTAACCATTTAACTTAAATGGTTTTGTCTTGATAAAAGGCTCCGCTTCTTGCGGAGCCTTTTTTGTATCAGGAAATCTTTGATCAGGTTTTTTTAAAGTATGTGAGTAATGGTTCTTATGAAAGTAATAATTTTATTTTTGGTTTTATTTTTGTCAGGCTTTAATGCACAGGCTGATAATGGTTCTTACTCTATTCAATTGGGTGCATATAAAAACCCGGATATGGTGATTTTTAGTGCCGCTGAAGAGTATGGCACACTCTATACAGAGGAGTCAGCGTACGGGTTAACGCTCATCAAACTAGGCAATTATGCTTCCAAAAGCGAGGCTGCAGATGTTTTGCGTGCGGTTCGTAATATTGGATTTCGCGATGCATTTTTGAGTTCAGCAGGCAATGGTGTATTTAGTGTTGATGAAGATATACCTATGGCTGAAGTGATCTCATCCGCGCCACCTTCTTCGCATGATCGTATGGGCTATGTGAACCCTGAGTCGTTATCTATTTGGAATAAATTGTCTGATAATCAGCGAGAAAGTGTTATTTATCTGGATGGTGTTTTGCATATTAATGAGGATGGGCAGTTTGTTCCATTGTCTGATTATGCACGTAGAGTCATGCAGTAAAAATTAATGCCGATAGATTAATTTTAGTTTACAGACAATTAAAATCAATATACGCTCCGTATTGTTATGGACATATTAAACGCAACGCATAATTTTTTTGAATCCTTATTCTTTTTCGAGAGTAAGGGTTTTGCGTGTGCATTCTGCTTTGATTTATCACCCTCTCCTCTATTCACTCTGCGACTGCCGTAAGGCAGATCACGAAACTCCGCCTGGCGAGGAAAAACGCAGCCGAACGTGTAAACTTCATATTAAATAAATTTTAATACGGTATGTATTAGACTGTACCGTTGTTATTTGGGGCAGATGATGAGTGATAAATTAATTATTTTTGATACGACATTGCGTGATGGGGAGCAGAGTCCCGGCGCATCAATGACGCGTGATGAAAAAGTGCTTATAGCCAAAGGGCTTGAGCGGTTAGGTGTCGATGTGATCGAAGCGGGCTTTCCTGTTGCAAGCGAGGGTGACTTTGAGTCTGTTCGGGCTGTTGCCAATATTATTGAAAATAGTACGGTGTGTGCTTTAGCGCGTGCTTTGACGCATGATATTGATCGCGCTGCGGAAGCACTTAAAGGTGCGCCACGTCGCCGTATTCATACATTTCTTGCGACTTCACCGATCCATATGAAAATGAAACTGCGTATGGAACCAAATCAAGTGGTTGAGCAGGCTGTGATGGCGGTTAAACATGCTCGGCAATATACTGATGACGTGGAGTTTTCACCTGAAGATGCCGGGCGTTCAGATTTTGATTTCTTGTGTCGTGTGCTTGAGGCGGTGATTGATGCTGGTGCCAAAACGGTTAATATTCCTGATACTGTCGGATATAATTTGCCTCATCAATTTGGTGATTTGATCCAGCGTTTGATCGAGCAGGTGCCTAATTCAGATAAAGCGATATTTTCAGTGCATTGTCATAATGATCTTGGTGTGGCCGTTGCAAATTCGCTTTCTGCGGTGGCTCACGGAGCACGTCAAGTTGAATGCACGATTAATGGTTTGGGCGAACGAGCAGGAAATGCAGCATTGGAAGAAGTTGTGATGGCGGTGCGTACGCGTCAGGATCTTTTTTCCTGTGAAGTCAATATTGATACAACTCAAATTGTGCCCTGCAGTCGTTTGGTGTCAGGTATTACCGGATTTGCCGTGCAGCCCAACAAAGCGATTGTCGGAGCCAATGCTTTTGCTCATGAGTCAGGAATTCATCAGGATGGTGTATTAAAGAATCGTGAAACGTACGAAATTATGCGTGCTGAAGATGTGGGATGGAGTGCTAATCGTATGGTGCTCGGAAAGCATTCAGGGCGTAATGCTTTTCGCACACGACTCAAAGAGTTGGGTTTTGATTTCGATTCAGAAGAGGCGGTTAATAGCGCCTTTGTCCAGTTTAAAGCACTTGCTGATAAAAAACATGAAATCTATGATGATGACCTTATGGCATTGGTCACTGATATCAGTATTACGGCAGAAAATGAGTGTGTAAAATTAATCTCACTTAAAGTCTGCTCAGAAACGGGTGAAACGCCCGAGGCGACTGTGACGCTGATGTTTAATGGCGAGGAGAGAGTGGGCGAATCTTTCGGTAGTGGCCCTGTTGATGCGACTTATAAGGCGATTGAGTCCATTGTAGGTAGTGGCGTTAAGCTTCAAATATATTCAGTTAACAACATTACTAAAGGAACTGATTCGCAAGGCGAAGTCAGTGTGCGTATTGAGAAGGAGCGTCGAGTCGTTAATGGCCAAGGTGCGGATACTGATATTGTGATAGCGTCAGCTAAAGCATATATTAATGCCATCAACAAAGTACTGACTCCCGGTGAGCGTGCTCACCCTCAGGTTTGAAGAGGTATTGAACTTTGCCGCTTTCAGAGCATAGAATGCATCAGTATATGGAGGTTATGGGGGTGCAGGTTTGGCAGTCGCGTAATGGTCAGGATGCTGAAGCTGAGCAAGAGGTGCTTTCGGAAGATAAAAAAGTACCTCCTGGTTGGCAAAAGCTGCAATCTGACGTTGAGTTATGTACTGCGTGTTGTTTATGTGAGACACGTACACAAACAGTTTTTGGTGTGGGTCATCAAAAGGCGGATTGGTTTATAATCGGGGAAGCACCAGGTGCTGATGAGGATCGTCAAGGCGAACCTTTTATCGGGAAAGCAGGGCAGCTTCTTAATGCCATGCTGCTTGCTATCGGGCTTCCTCGAGATCAGGTTTATATTGCTAATATTCTCAAGTGTCGCCCACCACGAAATCGTGATCCGGCATCTGAAGAGGTGGCTTCGTGTGAAGACTATTTAAAACAGCAAATATTGCTTGTTCAGCCAAAAATAATTTTGACGGTGGGGCGGATTGCGGCTCAAAATTTATTAAAAACAGAGGTGCCAATAGGAAAAATGCGAGGTCGGGATTATACTTATGGTGAGCGCAATATTCCTGTTGTAGTGACCTATCATCCAGCCTACCTGCTGCGTTCCCCCAGAGAAAAGCGCAAAGCCTGGCTTGATCTTCAGCGAGCTCAATCCATATTCTATGGTTAAGAAGCGATACTCAGAGCTGGAGTTTAGAGATATGGCGGATGCTGATCTAATCCCGGTTTGCAAGATTGAAAAATCTGAATTTAAGTTTCCATGGAATAAAAATATTTTTAAAAGTTGTTTGGGTGATGGGTATTACACTCGTGTGATGGTCGATCATGAAACAATCGTCGCTTATGGGGTGATTTCCTATGTTGCTGGTGAAGCCCAGATTTTAAATCTTTGTGTAAGATCCAAAATGCAGCGCCAAGGGTTTGGACGATGCATGATAATGCATTTGTTGCAGTATGCACGTCATGTTAAAGTCAAAACTGCTTTTCTTGAAGTTCGTCGTTCTAACAAAAGAGCGGTTGAGTTTTATAGTTGTATCGGTTTTAGTGAGGTCGGTCTGCGCAAAGATTATTATCCGGCGGATAATAATCGTGAAGATGCTATTGTTATGGCGTTTGTTTATTAAAATGGATAGCTGCTTATAGTTGGCTAGTTTAATCATAAGAGGCTCCAGGGTATGGCGCGCAAACGTAAAATAAATTATTCCGTTGAGCCAAAACTGCAGGCATCAATAGATTATCTCTTGCAAACACAGGGAACATACTCTCCAGTAGAGCTTTTACTTCATGAAGGTTTTTTGACGTACGAAAACTACGAAGATTGGCGCTATGGGAAAAAAGCGTACCTTGAGCAGATTGTTGATGGCGCTGTCGATACACTTCGTGAGCGTTTGAATCAAGCCGCACTTTGGCTGCAGCATTTAGGGATGCAGGCTGAAATGCATCACTATCGTCGCTGGGGGGTTGAGGGCGAGGGTCCATTATGCTTTTGCGAAGAAAAAAGCGATGAAGTTATTTTTCTCTACCAAACACATTTCACAAGGTTAAAAAGCGATATACCGCAGCTGGATCTTTTTTTTGATGATCGCATTTCGGTTATTGCTAATGCCTTATGTGATTCTCTGCTTGATCGACGTATATCGGAGACAAAAAAGATATTAAAAGATTTGTCGTCCTGCGAGCCAGAGCATCATTTTATAAAGTCTGGAGAATTGTTTTGTGAGGCAATGATATCTCTCGAGTGTGGACGGTATGGGAGGGATGTCGAGCGGGATGTGATGGAACTGGAGCGTTATATTATGCCGTTTGTCCATGAACTTTCTGGAGGGAAGGCACGAGATATTATCGCCCCACTCTGGCATGTTTTGAGTGACGTGTTATCTGAGCATTCTTTTGATGATGCATCTCCCAAGTTGCATTGTTCCTGGGTATTAAGTGAATTGCTGGATTGGCCTGGGGTGCGTGAGTCGGTCTTGGCTGTGCAGGATTGGCAGGATCAACCCGTATTGTGTGCTCGCATGGCAAAAGCACTGTATCAAATGGATAAGCGGCTTGAAGCCATTAGTGTGTGGTGTCAATTATGCTGGTGCTTTCCCGATTTTGCAGAACAGGTAGTGGGCGACCCTGTATTGCCAGATCCGGCAGTACGTTTGGCGTGGCTGGAATGGCGGGATATTAGAGTTAAACCTGCTTTAAGTGTTTATCATTTTCCTGCCTGGCTACTGCTTAATGAGCCTGAATTAGCCCAAACACTTGCTGTTGAAGGCGATCATTTGCAAAAGGGTGTGCTGCCTTTTAATCTGGTTCGTCAACTTTTATTGTCCAATGCAGAAAAAGAGAGGATTGATCGGTTGCTGGTCTCACAAAGTGATGCGCTAAAAGCAGCGCACCCCGGTTTGCATTTACTATATAAGGAGTGTTTTAACTAAATATCGTTCTGTTTGCTTTTCTGATTCGATAAATATAGTATGCGCGGTTATGTCGGACTCGTTGCCTGTATTTATAGATCCTATGCGTTTTGCTCATCGAGAGCAGACAATTAAAGGGCGTGTTTCATTACAAGGGATGGAGCGGCTTTCGGGTTATTTATATGATACTGATGGTTCAGTGGATGTCGAATTCGAATTTGGGATTAGTTCTTATAAGATTCGTTATATGTCGGTGGCTCTGAAAGCGCATGTGCATGTAGTTTGCCAGCGTTGCTTGCAACCGATGGATTTACTGGTTTCTCATGAATCATTGGCAGGGCTAGTGAAGTCAGAAGCGGCGATTGAGCGCTTAAGTGATGAATATGAGCCTTTTATCGTCGAGCCAGAGCCTGTGTTGCTGAAAACTATTGTTGAAGATGA
>CAYXVC010000018.1:13913-27643 GCA_964468225.1 uncultured Gammaproteobacteria bacterium | reverse complement strand
TAAAGCAGTACCTTTTTTTACATAGGAAGAGACATCGGCAATCGCCACCAACAACCGCCATCCCTGTGCTGTTTTTTCACAATAAACAGCATCATCAAAATCACGCGCATCTTCACCATCAATCGTCACTAGTGGCAAATCGCGAATGTCTTTTCTCTCTTTCCAGGCGTTTTCGGGAACTTCTTTAGCAAGCCCGGACATCTCTTGTTCAATGGGTTCCGGAAACGAGTGAGGCAAATCATAATTGCGCACTGCAATTTCAATCTCCATGCCCGGCGCCATGTGCTTGCCAATCACCTCGGCAACACGAGCAACAGTCCGTGCATGGCGTGTGGGATAGGCGACGATCTCTGCAACCACAATATCACCGTTTTTGGCCTTACCGCGATGACTGGCAGGAATAATGAAATCCTGATCCAGACGTTTATCATCCGGGATCACACGACTCACATCATCATTTTCATAAAAACGCCCCACTATCTGGCGAATAGCACGCTCCAACACCTCAACAACAGCACCTTCTCGTCGCCCTCGGCGATCTTGACCTACAACCCGTACAACTGCAGTGTCACCATGCAGCAATGATTGCATCTGTCGCCCTGACAAAAACAGATCGTCGCCACCCTCTTCCGGCACTAAAAACCCAAAGCCATCGGGGTGACCAATCACTCGCCCTTTCAGTAAGGCCATTTTGCTTAACAAGCCATACTTGCCACGACGATTGCATATCAGCTGCCCGTCTCGCTCCATGGCGATCAAACGGCGGCGAAGTGCCTCCAGGCGAACTTCATCGTCATATTCCAAAGTTTCAGCAATTTGCTTGGATGAAAGCAACTGACTCTCATCACTGAAAAGTGCCATGATAAATTCTCTGCTTGCAATGGGGTTTTCATATTTGCTTGCTTCCCGCACTGCATGAGGATCGTTCGATGTTTTTGAAGTATTCACGTTAACCTTTTATTTTAGTCTGGAACAGCCACATTACTGGAACAGTCGCATTAATTTTAAAGCCAATATTAACAAACACAGAGTGTTACGCACCACACTGAACCTATTAAAACATAACAAGACTATATAATGTTTTAATAAAATTTTACATAATCAAAAATAAATCTTGCCAGTTTAATCTATAGTTTGGTAGAGTTCGCCGCTCAGTATTATAAATATCTCATGCCGAGGTGGCGGAATTGGTAGACGCGCTAGCTTCAGGTGCTAGTGGGGGTAACCCCGTGGAGGTTCAAGTCCTCTCCTCGGCACCATCTTATATAATTTCTGAAACTATTCTCACCCAACGTTATATTTATCCTCGGAGATTCTGAATACGTAGCTAGCATATGCTTATATTTGTATCCACAATACTCATAGTTGCCTTTATTGGTGAATATATTCTAATAACGCTGGGCATACCAAAAGCAATCGCCACAGTACCACTCGAGCTGCTATCAGGTATTACCGTTTTAGTTGTCATAGCAAGAGCTATTTCAAAAAAAACGATCGCGCTACACTTTAAATACATACTGGTTTTCAGCTTTCTACTTCTGCTTATCATCGCAGTCATCATCATCAATCAGGTACAACCTGGCTCAGTCTTTTATGGCATCAGAGCCTACTTTCGATTTATACCTTTTTTCTTTATCCCTGTCGTATACCGCTTCTCTGACGAACAGATGAAAATAATTTTAAAGCTGATTTTTTTCCTTATCCTCATTCAAATTCCATTAGTTTTCTTCCAAAGGTTTATTCAGTTTAGCGGTTTACGCACCGGAGATGTCATTAGAGGAACCTTCCAGGATGCTGGAATGCTTGCTATCGTTTCGATTATACCCATCCTCTTCCTTATTACCTCATATTTAAGAGAAAAAATCAGCCTAAAATTATTACTCATATTAACTCCTCTTTTTATCATTCCTGCCGCACTTAATGAGACAAAAGCTGCCCTTTTTTTTCTACCACTCCTCCTGATCGGACCTATACTTTTTATTGAAAACCGAAAAGAAAAGCTTAAAAAGATTTTTCCGATCATTATATCCGGCTCCGTTTTTATCATTCTTTTTGTCGCTATATACAACATAAATTACAACAGACATTACGGCGGAAACATTCTAAACATGGTTTTTGAAGAGGGTCATATTGAAGGCTATTTAAGCCGAGGTGCAACAACAAAAAGTGATGGCACCAAGGAAGGAGAAGTAGGTCGTGTAGATAGTGTCACCCTTCCTTTTCAAGCATTTTCAAACCAACCTATAAAGTATCTTTTTGGAGTCGGTATTGGAAACGCTATATCCAAACAGACATCAAAGCTTACTGCTGGTGAATATTCACATAAATTTAGAATGCATGGCGGACACATGACCGTTGCCTCCCAACTTATATGGGAGATAGGTCTGGTTGGCTTATTGGTTATAATATTTATTTTATTTTTGATTTTTAGAGACTGCCTCGCACTCAAGCATGGCAACCATACTGAAAATAATATTGCATTAGCATGGATCACCGTAATACTAATTACTTTCATCATGCTATTTTACAATAATAGTATCGCAACGCAGCAAACAGGCTTTTTATTTTGGTTTTTATCCGGCTATATAGCCGCACAAAGATATCGAAAAGATAAAAAAATAGCAGCCGTTGCATGAAAAAACAAAAACTACTGATACTTTGTCAAAAGCAATGGGGATATCATGTTGATACATATAAATACGCAACATTATTAACAAACGAATTCAACATTACGTATGTATGTTGGGACTACGGTTACAAAAAAATTGATAGCGAAGACGTATGCGTGAAATATATTTCTCGAAATGGTTCACTATTGGCACGAAATACTAAGTATATACGTGCAACTTCAAAAGAAATTTCTACTAACCTGTATGATATCTGTTTTATAAAATACTTTAGAGGATGCAGTCTTTTAAAAATAATCTATAGAAAATTCTTGTTTGTGTTTGATATTCGAACAGGAGCTGTTGGAAATAATAAAGCAAAAAGAATGACCTATGATTTTTTCATGAAATTTGAGTCCCGTTTTTTTCGCAATATCACCGTTATTTCCCAATCACTCTCAATGCGCCTCGGCCTTCAAAAAAAAGCCCATATACTACCGTTAGGATCAGATATAATATCTAAAACTGACAAACAATTTGATAAAATTCGATTAATATATATAGGCACTTTGAATGGTCGTAACATTTCAAAGACCATTGGTGGCTTTAAAATGTTTTTACAAAATTATAGTAATAAAGTCGATGCCATATATTCTATCGTAGGCGACGGCAAAGAGATGCCATTACTAAAAGAAAAGATCCGTCATTATGGATTGGAGAAAACAGTTCACTTGTTAGGGCAAGTTCCTTTTTGTGACCTAAAACCATTAATGGACTCACATAATATTGGCGTTTCATTTGTGCCTTGCACCGATTATTTTGATTGCCAACCTGTCACTAAAACATTCGATTATTTATTATCAGGCCTGCCTGTTATTGCAACAGCTACAACAGAAAACAAGGCCGTGATTCATGCAGATAATGGTGTTTGCATTAATGACAACGCAGAAGAGTTTTATAAAGGCATAACCAAAGTATGGAAAAACAGAGACTCTTATCAATCCAAAAATATTAGAGAAAGTGCAAAGTTATACGAATGGAAATATGTAGCTGCTGATTTAATAAAATACCTACATCGTTTAATTGATCAAAACCATACTATTAATTAACAATTATAACTCCGTGATTTATAACCTCACCCTCTCCCCACTCATTTCATCATGAATAAAAAAATCAAGGTTTGTATCATAATGCCCACTCATTGGAGTTCCGGCATGGGTGGCGCCGAATATCAAGCCAAATGCCTCATACAACAAATGTTAAAACATGGAGGTTATAACATAACCTTCATTACTGGAAGTTATGACAGATCCTATCAACCAGAGGGTTACAAAATTATCCCTTTGGCAAATGAGTCTGATAAAAAACACGGCCTAATACGTTTAATTTCTGACTACCGTGCTCTTCGACGTATTTTATATAAATTAAAGCCCGATACCGTCTACCAAAGAGTTGGAGGGCGCCTAACAGGAGCTGCCGCTTATCTTTCACATTCGATCGGGTTTAAGCTGATCTGGCATATTGCCAGTGAAGCTGATGTGCGTCCCTTTATGTTAAAACGCTCACGTTATTTAATCTCAAATTTTGTTGAAAAGAAAATTTTGGAATACGGCGTTAAAAATGCACATAAAATAGTTGTTCAAACAAAAGACCAAGCTCACCTTTTAGCTCAAAATTATCAGCGTGAATCCTACACTCTTGTACCCAATTTCCATCCATACCCGAAAGAATATATTAATAAATCCGAACCTGTAAAAGTCATATGGCTAGCCAATATAAAACCAAACAAGCAACCTGAAATTTTTCTCAAGCTGGCCAAAGCCTTAAGCCATGAAGAAAATACTCGCTTTATAATGATTGGAGCAATGCAAGACTCTTCAGGCTGGCATAAAAAGATATTTAACACTGCTAAGACACTGAACAATTTGGACTATGTTGGGAAAAAAACACAAAGTGAAGTAAATGAAATACTTTCAACCGCACACATTCTTGTAAATACTAGTGAATACGAAGGCTTTTCTAACACATTCATTCAAGCCTGGATGAGAGAAATCCCCGTTGTTAGCCTCAATGTTAATCCTGACCAAATTTTGGACAAACAACCTCACCCTATAGGCTTTCATACTAAAACCTATGAAAATTTGGTAGAGACAGTAAGAACATTAATTCATGACCAAAAAATGCGTACATCAATGGGGCAAAATGCAAAGGAGTATGCATTGCAAACACACTCATTAAACAATGTCGATACGCTGTTATCTCTCTTCGACAGTAGTAAAAAACAGCACTATTAACATAACGTAGCTTGCTACCTAATCCGTCAACTACATTATATTGACGGATTTAATATCCGTTGTTTCAGGATTCGTTGCACTGTTGATTTAGTAGCGGTATCAGAGCATCTTCCCAGCGTTCAGCCATCTTGGCATAGCCTTTATCACTGGGGTGAACTCTGTCCACCCAGTCCCCTCCGTTCTCGCGATTTGTCAAAGCGCCGTACTGGTCTACGATCTGTACCGTTAGATTAGACCAGCTTCCCTCATTGGCCATACCATCCTCATTACCCATAGCATTTATAAGAGTGTTGAGCTCTTTTACATTACTATTGGTTGGGTTATAGTCAATAATTTTTGCGAGTAGTACTTTGATATTTGTTTTATTCTCGGCCCAGCTATTGATATTATTTAAAATATCCTCGATTTCAGTTTTAATTTCTGCGGGTGATTGACTGGAGCTAAGGTCATTGGTGCCAATATGCAACAGAATAATATCAGCAGGGCTAGCAATCAGAAAATCATTCACACGTTCACTAATCCAGTCAGCCTGCACTCCTGAGTACCCTTCGTGATCCACATCAAAACCGCTACCGCTGTTGCCTCCTCGGCTGCCGACAAAATCAAAACTATAGTCTGATAAGGCGCTGTAGAGTGGTTCTCGGTAACCCAGCCCACCATTACTGCCAGCTCCAACGGTAATAGAGTCTCCCAGAGGCATAATACGTTTGGACTGACAGGGATCATTACCAGAGCCATCCACGGTGATAGTGACTGTGGCAATACCAGATAATGCACCCTCACTATCTTTCGCACGATAGGTAAAGGAATCCTGAGTACTACTTGTTCCATTATGGGTATAAACAAATGTTCCATTGGATGCCAGAGCTAGCGTTCCATTGCTGGGTTGGCTTTCTATCACGACTTCCAATGGATTGTTTTCTGCATCGAAATCATTACTCAAAACATTCAGTGATGTGTTATCCAACGTACCACCTTTTTCTACCTGATAACCGGCACCGCTATCATTGGCAGCAACAGGAGCGTTATTCGTGGTGGAAGATTCCCCGCCGCAACTAGCAATAAATAATATAGCTATTAGTGAAACTAAGGGAGAAGTTTTATAAAGCATAATGATAGACCTCGCTTAACACTATTTTTTTCAAAAAATTTAAGTGTAGTATAAAATTTTACCGTACTGTTTCAGAAATCTGGTAATAAAAATTCGTTTAACATCAGGTTTTGTATACATAGTCACAAAAACACTCTGTACTAGCACATCAACTATATTATATTGACGGATTTAAAGTCAGGCAGAGAATTGACGTACAATTTAATTTCAATATAATCATC
Source organism: uncultured Gammaproteobacteria bacterium (assembly GCA_964468225.1). Classification (GTDB taxonomy): domain Bacteria; phylum Pseudomonadota; class Gammaproteobacteria; order JAADGQ01; family JAADGQ01; genus S141-38. Next base: position 21,411 of record CAYXVC010000018.1, on the reverse strand, counting down.
CGCACCCGCCTCCAGACCCTCCACTTTTTCATTTCAGCGACCACGAGCCGTCAGAATGAGTATCGGGCATTTATTCCCTTCAGAGCGCAGTGTTTTAATCACATCAATCCCGAGCATTTCTGGCAATCCCAAATCAACAATCATCACATCGTTAGGGTGCTCTTGCCCCAGGAATAGACCATCAACACCATTATCAGCACAATCCACAGCCAAACCGTCGGCGGTTAACCGCTCAGTTAATTTTTCCCTTAACGGTACTTCATTTTCTACACGCATACGTTATTTTCTTATGAGCATTTTTATACCATATAAATACGCTTTGATAGCTATAGCTTCAATGATTCCATGAGCTGGTGTACTATTCAGAGATTCTGCACTTACCTCTACGACTTCAGGTAGTATAAATTTCCCTAATTACGTATAATCGCCAGAAGCATAAACTGAAAATTATCGTAAGCACATAAATTCATTGAAATTGTTAAAGAAACAGGAGCGATCAATTTTTTATTGGGTACTGAAAAAGGTGGCTTTCTCCACTTTTTCATTCGATTTTCAATCTTAAAAAATTGATATAGCTATTCATCAAGAGTTCACGCTGCCTATGGCTTTCAAGTTGGCGGAAGCTTAATTAAGTAATCAGATAAATTTTCACTAAAACTGTTGAGGTAATTTTGTATTCGAAACTAGAGTCTTTGCGTGGAATTGCTGCTTGCCTAGTAGTATTATTTCATTCACCTTTTATTTTTTTTGAAGATCAGATTAGTTTTGTATCTAATTCATACCTTTTTGTAGATCTGTTCTTCATCCTTTCAGGCTTCGTAATATCATTTGCTTACACAGAAAAAATTAAATCTGGCCTTTCATTCAAGATATTTATTTCACTTAGACTGGGTAGACTGTACCCAATACATTTATTTATGTTATTTGTATTTTTATTATTTGGTATTGCTCAACTATATTTGTCTCCTGGTGCTTTTGAAGAAGATGAAATAAATCCCAATAATATATTTTCTTTTATCTCTAATATATTTCTAATTCAGTCACTTGGAATACATGACTACCTTTCATGGAATAAACCAAGCTGGAGTATTAGTGTTGAACTTTTTACTTACATAGCATTTTTTATTTTTCTAAAGAGTATTGACAAACACAACAGATTATTCGTACCCATAATTATTTCAACCCTTTGTTATTCATACTTATTCATCATGGTGAAGGATAACCTTGATATAACATATGATTTTGGAATTTTAAGATGTATAGCTGGGTTTTATCTTGGTGTTTTTCTTTTTAGAGCTAAGGCAAAATTTAAACAAATCACACTAAAAGAAAATCTGGCAGAGGTTTCCTCTTTTTTATTTGTAATACTGGCGGTTTCCTTCGCTCATTATGGTGTAATTTTCCAAATATTATCAATAGTATCTTTTTTCTTTCTGCTGGTTGTATTTTCTAATTCAAAAAATGGGGTCTTAGGAAGAGTTCTTCATAATAATACCATCAGAAAGGTTGGAGTGTGGTCATATTCAATATACATGATTCATAGCATTGTAATAAATGTAGTTGGGGCATTTACAAACCAAATAATAAAAGTTAACCCTTTATCAATACATGGATTTGAGACAATAGCAATAAACATTTTAATACTACTGATTACTATAACTCTTTCTCGATTTACTTACATTTATATAGAAGATAAATATAGGAATGTTGTGAAACATAAGTATGTTAAAACAAGAAAAATTTCTAAGTAAATACAAATTTACGCATACCCCATGCCCTCTACACATATTCCAATATGTAATCAAAATATATAAAAATTAGATTTTTATATGACTGTATTCTCTGATAATTTGCCCTCGGGCATAATCTACCATGCCTAAGCCACGCTGAAATGTGAAGATGCGATCAGCCACACGGGTTGTCATTGTCAATCCACTAGCTAAATACCAAAAACTGCTCAATAATCCACCCACCAAAATCCTCAACATACCTTCAAAAAGTGCCAGAATCCGGCCAGCCAATGGGCTACGACCTTTATGCTTGACCATAGCATCAGTCGAACCCGTTCGCCGCCAGCGTTTATACAACCAGCCAGGTATCACACGACTTGGCGGCACTGTCTCATACACAATAGCCTTACTGGCATCGGCGAGCACTTCACCTAAATCGAGCATCTGGGTAAACAGCAATGTATCTTCACCTCCAATTTCAGAAATAGCAGTATCGAACTCCAACTTATGACGGCGAAAAACTTCAAGATCAATCAGGCAATTTGCAATACTGCTTGGCAGACTGCGAAGGCCACTTTTTTCAATTAAACATGAATGATAATCACCCTGAAGCATCCATTGTGGCGTTTTTTCTGGATAGGACGCAATGGAAGGACCAAACACAACAGCTGCCTTAGTCTCCTGGTAAATCCGCCAAAGCTGCTTAAACCATTGTGGAGTTACATATTCATCATCATCCAGAAATGCGATAAAACCCATACCTGCCGATTGCGTAACAGCTGTATTGCGAACATGTGAAACGCCTGGGCGGGTCTCATGAAAATATGAGATAGGCATCGGATAATCAGAACCTTGAATCACTTCAACCACAGGCTTTGCCCGACCATCTGGATTATTGTCAATGACCAAAACCTGCAGCGATACATCATTACTAGGCACATGCTCTATTTTCCGCAAAGACTCTAGCAAGACGGTAAGTCCATCATTGCGGTTATAGGTCGCTATACAAATATTGATAAGGGTCATACTGCTATCATTTCCTCATATAAAAGGGGTAAATCAAGGATGTATAAACATCCTTTCGCTATGAATCTATCGCCTCTAACATAACCACTCTATTCTTCGCACAATTTAAAGTGGCCTCCATCAATCTCTGCCTTGTGACAAAATTATTTGGCACCCCTAATAATAACTCACCCACTAAAGCGGCAGCTAACTCCTTGCTTAGTTTCAAGTGAAAAAATAGCTTGTACATACGTATCGATAGATTTTCACACAGATTGTTTACTTAGTTGATCCTGGCATTGGTTTAAAAGCGAAGCCACGCTCCCCTAATTTTTGCAGAAGCACATCTAATGCATCTACACATATCTGTGACTTATCATGCATTAAAAATATATCCCCAGGTAAAACTTGTGAAAGATCAATTTTTTCCAACACTTCATTTACAGAGTTTGCTTCATAGTCTTTAGGATCTTTAGACCAAAGTATAGTCTTCCTTCTATTTAAAAAAGCAAATATAATATATTTAAGCCCAAATTTTCCATATGGTGGCCTAATATATAGCTTTTTATCAGGTAAATACTGCTTTAAAATCATATCTGTTTTTTCAATATCTTCTAACATTTCACGATAATTGCACTTGGTATAATTCTTATGCTTATAAGAATGATTACCAATACCACTCCCAGCCTTAAGTATTTTATTAACAATTGATTCAGACCCTTCTATTGACTTTCCTTGCAAAAAAAATGTAGCCTTGGCTTTATGCTTTTCTAGTATTTCCAGTACAGGAATTGTGAATTCTGTGTTGGGTCCATCATCAAATGTAATGTAAACAACCTTCGTTGTGTCTTTAATATTTAAACGATAAATGTAGTCAAAATGTGTGAGAATACTCTGTAAGCTTGCTTTGATCAGGGGCGACATACTAATACCTTGCAAAAAATAGATCCCCACATGGCTACGAGCCTTGCAGTTGAATAGGTCATCATTAGCACAGTCGCTTTTGCTCCGTCTAAAATCGTTTTCGGCTTACATAATCGAACAGATAAGACCGCATGTATTATAGAGTATAAAACCAACACAAGAGGCGCAAGAACTGGCTTGTAAATAATTAACAATATAAAAAGTATCAGAAGAGCGCTAACCAAAATACTGAGTAAGAGTGCTTTGTTATGAAAAATTCCACCTCCACTATCGATCATTCCTTTCCCATGCCAATACTCTCTTTTATAAAAACCAGCAATACTTTTTGGAAAGCCCAGGTGCTGTACAGTGATAGATTTATCTTCTATCAGAATAGCACCCATCTTTTTTGCTCGTTGACAAATATCAAGATCTTCAGATGTACTTAACAAGACATTAAATCCAGAAAGATTTTGAAAAAGTTTTTTGGATAATAGTAAATTACCAGAATTAATGTGGTTACCACCTTTGGAGCCATCTGAAACCGGTTTGAACCAGACCAATTCTATCCATGTCGCTTTTTCAGGAATTGTCACGGCACTCCCAAAAACAATATTTGGCCATAGTTCTTTATGTTTTTTTACTAAACATAAAGACGCTTTGCTCCAATCTGGTTGAACAACACAATCACCATCTATGAATGCAATAATATCTGCATCACAGTACTCAGCAGCGGTATTTCGTATATGTGATATATTTCCTTTGACCTGAAAAGATTTGATGCCTTTAATGCTTTTGATAATTTTAAAGCTATCATCTGTTGAGTAATTATCAACAACATAAATCCCATCTATAAGAGAATTTCTTTTTTTTTCTAAAAGCAAGCTTTCAATAACCTGACGTATATATTTTTCCTCGTTATATACGGGAACTACAACTGAAATAAACATTATTTAAGATCTTCTGTATCATTTATGGATAATGGACGAAATTTTAACACACCTTTCTTACCTTATGGGGCACTCCCCTCTGGTTAAAAATAAAGATTAACCATCCTCCTCGTGAAGTCAGAAAATCATTTGTCGTATCGAGTTTGCAAGATAGTATATGCATAAATCTTAGCAATTAGGTGTCGGTTTGTTTTGTTGCTAACCATTACAGCCAAGGTTTTATGTATTTTTTAATATTCTGTCTTGACTATGAGCGCCACTTTATTCTATGATGATTTTTCTCAAAACTGACATGAAATATGAGGTTTTCAATCCATTGCAAAGGGGTTTTTTACCTTTCAACATGTTTTTTTAAGTAGTAAATAAACCATAAATTGATATCTGATTCAGTATGCGCCCCCCGTTTTTCCTTAGAATATATAGAATTATTTTACTTGTGCTTTTTTTGTTTTATTAGCTCTAAACCGCTAGTCAAAGGTACGCTTTGAGTGCAAGCAGTTGAGAAACGACACACATTACAGCTTTACAAAAATAACTTTAGTAAAAAACAACCTGTGGACTTTCACTCCATAGTGGTTGGGGCTTTATGAGTATCAAAACCATAATAAATAACAATTTCCCCATAGGATCTGTAAGAAAATAATGATTAATCCGGAATATAAACGTAGATTTAATATATATGCACCGCGCTTGGGACGAATGCTTTTGAATAAGCGACTAAAGCATTCCTGCTGGTTCATGCACATCCCTAAATCCGGAGGATCATCAATTCATGAAGCACTTAGAGCATTAATACCGTTTCAACAACATATTGGTACGGTTACAGCTATACCAACCAGACGTGCTGCCGCAATATTTTATGAAAACCAGGACGATGAAAACCTGATACACGAAGATGGCCCGCGTTGCAAAGAGTTGTTTGACATGCGTGAATTGCAATTACTTAGTTATATGGCTCATGAAGATTCACTTATTTACGGACATGTCCTTTTCAGTGAAAAAGCTGATCGTTATTTTGGTAATACCTATAAATATATCACCATGTTGAGAGACCCCGTGCAACGTGTCATTTCTAATTATAAAAGTGCCGTTCATGACAAATACTTTTCTGGTGATTTTAATCAATACCTTGAAAGTGATGTTGCTAGGCGTCATGCTTTAGTTAATCTTAGATATTTTTCAGGGGTAGCTGAAATCTCGCCAGATAAAGAAGCAGAAGCAATGGAAAAAGCTAAAATCAATCTGGAAAAATTCTCGGTTATTGGGTTTTTGGATAATATTGAACAGTTTTGCGATCAGTTTAATGACGTGTTCGGCGCACGTCCTAATATCCCATACTATAATAAGGCAAAAGAAAACAAAACATCCCCAACCGCAAGCCAAATAAAGACGCTCGAAAGTATTTGTGCTCCTGATATTGAACTATTTCTTCTTGCTGAAAAAAAGTTTAAATAGTTCCCCGTAACTTTTTATTTTTATAAGTCCTTTTTCTCTGTTTCCTCCTATACATAAAAAGAATAATTATTTAACAGAAAAATGGAGGCAACCTATACGAAAGAGAAAAAATTTGATTAACTCAAATAAATTTATAAATCTTGTCAAACACTCATTTCTGATTGTTGGAATAAGAGTTTCAGGGTTGGTACTAGGGTTTCTTGTGATGCTTTTGCTCGCGAGAAACATGTCACCTGAAAACGTCGGACAAATTACCACTGGAATATCTTTAACAATGGTCCTGTCTCTATTCATAGTACTAAATTATGATTCAGGAACATTAAAGTTTTTATCAAAATATTTAACGCAAAATAAACCATCATTAATTAGATCATATATCAAGCTGGGCAATATCATTCTTGCAATATCGGCTCTTGTAATATGTTCATTATTAGTTCTATTACTAATATTACGCACCAAAGGCACAATAATAATGCCTGACTACATAATGATCTCTATTTTTGGTTCTCTGCTATTCGCTTTGATCCGAATTGAAAGTGGATATGTTTATGCAAAAGGTCACCTGTTCTTGGCACAAATACCAAAATCATTCCTCAGGCACTTTATTTTTTTCATCACCATATTACTTATATTATTCTTGGGTTATCAGTTATCGACAGAACTGGTTTTGTTCTCTTTTCTGGTTGGGCTATCTGTTTCTGCGTTAATTCAACGAGTTTACAGACTGAAAATATATCCTGAGAATACTGTAGTTAATAGTAATAATGGTGTCGATAGCAAAGAAATTATCAAATTTTGCCTTATTTCATTATTGCCTATTTTATTTCTTGAGCTATGGAGCGACCTTGTAATACTTATTGCTTCTCTGATGGTACCTAAATCGGATATAGCAGTCCTTGCAATTACAATGCGAATTATTGGGATTTTTATATTCACAGTACTGTCTGTAAATATGGCGGTTAATCCAAAATTATCGGAGAATATTCACAGAAATAATACTGTAGATATGTACCACACTCTAGATATGGCAACTGTATTAAAAGTTATATTGGCTATTGCCGGAGTAATTGCAGTTTATCTGTTTGGCCCACTCATTTTGTCAGTTTTTGGTGAAGAGTATTCCAGAGAAAGCTCAATATTGACTATTTTCTCATTAAGCTTATTTGTATATGCCACCATGGGCCCAGGTTTATTGTTTATTTCTCTGCTTGAACTGCAAAAATATCTGAACCCGGTATTCGTGAGCGCTCTTCTACTACTCTGTATATCTTCATTTTTTCTTAGCAAATGGTTTGGATTAACAGGTATTGCAGTATCATCCTTACTAGTATTAATCTACTGGAATCTGGCTCTCACACTCATTGTCTATAGAAAAAAACAAATTGATATTTCACTATTTGGAACATTAAAAAGACTGTTTTCCAAAAGTACCGTCTCTTCATAAATGGGTATTGG
>CAYXVC010000018.1:0-13813 GCA_964468225.1 uncultured Gammaproteobacteria bacterium | reverse complement strand
TGACCAATAAAGCGAATATTACCTGTATCAAAATCAGCCCCCCCGCCATCATAATCCATTGTATCCAGTGATTTTGTCAGAGAGAACAGATCAGCCACTGCTTGACGTATATTATCGCGCCCTGTCAATAAACTACTGAGATTAATGAAATGAGTTCCAGACAGATCAGCGATGCCATCAGGCCCTGGTGCATTGGTTTCATTATTCGCAAGATCCAGAAAAAAAGTTCGCTCTTTACCTTCCTGATAAAAAGGAGATGAACTATCGTCCACACCATGCAGTGGCATATCGATTGCGACGACGGAAAACCCTACCGCAGCGAGCGTATCAGCCACGGCCAACATGGTCGTTCTATCTTTGGTAATACCATGCTGAAATATCACAACAGGCCAACCAGTAGCTGGTTTTTCAGTTTTTGGAACAGAGACCAACAGTGGTACAGATTGCACCGAATTCTCTACAGGCAAAGTATTTAACTGAGTTAAAAAACTACCTCCAGTACCTTGCCAGTAATTTGTTAAAGGTGCTGTAGGATTTTCTTCCGTCGGAGTAGTCAAATAATACGGCAATTCAACCGTACCACTATATAGGCTTGCTGCACCAGCTATTGAATCACCCGCAGCAACCACGGCTGAAATAGGGGCATCAGCAGCTTGAACCTTATCTCTCACTGCAGTTAATACATCTGAAACAGATTGCGTTGTAAAACTCCAACTTAAAACAATATCGCCACGTTCAAGATCACTTGCAAAGGTTGTCACTGCAATTTCGGCTGCACTGACCAATTGCCGTATCCCTTCAAGCCCTTTCGCTTGTTCATCACTCAGGCTACCCACTGCACTTTTACCGGCACTATCAATCAGTGGCTTGATGCCTTTGGTTATCGCGTAACCCATTTCCGCCAACGCTGCTTCACCGTTTGCATTTTTAATTTTATTACTTAACACCACTAAATAACTGCTCTTTGGCTTCAATGGTTTGAGTGGCGTAATAATCAGGTTTGATTGTGTGGTATCAAGCCCGGAAAGAGTTACCATAAAGTCACTGCCAAGCACCAGTTCCTGATTAATACCAACAACGGCTCCACCAATGCCTGATAGCGCCACTTCAAACAACCGAACACCACCATCATTTAAACTTTCTGAATCCACAGCAGATGAAAACGTAGCACTCATGGAGCCCAATGTTGAAAATCCATCCAATGTATTTAAGGCACTTTTAACAGGATAATCAGTATCAGCTTCGTCCGTAGGAATATTTAATGTGCCATCTGTTGACCCTGCAAAAAGCAGATTATTAGGCAGTGGGATTATTCGCTCCGCTGCATCAAGTTTAAAGCGTGGATAAAAACCTGCACTACTACTATTTTCTGCAAGATTATTTTCAACCGCATCTTGTATTGTCGTTGTTCTATTGCTGTCACAAGCAGACAACAACGTCACACCCACTAATAAAAACATTTTTTTAATGTGCATCACTCTTCTCCGTCTACTTAAAATTTCCAGTTTATTTGAGCACTATAGATATTAACCGTAGCCTTATAGCTTCCTGTTAACGTGTGTTCAACCTCTGACGTACCGCTTTCAAACTGATTATTAATATCTGTTCTATCAAGAAAGAGATGCGCATAACCAAAATCCAGATCAATACTAGGAGTCACAACATAACCAAAGCCAAACGTAAACCAGCGCCGATCATTACCTGGAATACGTGGCGTTCTAAGCTGCGCATTCGGTATGGGCGTTTCATCAAGAGCAATACCACTACGTAACAATAGGCGACTATCGACACGATAATCCAGACCAATCGCAAAACGGCTTGCATCATTCCAGTTTTCAGTGGTGACGGAGTCGGGCTGTTTCGCATTTTCATATTGAATACGAAGCTCTTCGAAACGGCTCCAGCGTGTCCACGTCCAGTCAAACACCAAACCCAGTTTATCTGTTGTTTGATGGCGATACCCAAGTGAAATAATTTCTGGCAATGTCACTTCAGCAGTTAAATCGGTATCAGCGAATCCTCCCGCATCTTGAATAAACTTCACTTCTGACGGCACAGAAAAATCAGCCTCACCATCCACTTCGTGTTTTACTTTAGAGCGATAATTAAAGCCTAAACGAGAAGTCGGTGTGATGTCATACATCAAACCAAAGTTATAACCCCAACCCCAATTATCTGCTTCAAGATCAGCAAAACCATCGTTTTCTTGTGGCTTCACCCCAATGCTTGCACAACCTGCTTGCCCAGAAGGGGTGGCAGTACATATCGCTCCAAAATCTACGGCGCTGGTTAAAATAACATTAGCATACTGAGCATTCACACCAAAACCGAGTGATAGTTTTTCATTCACTTGCCACGCCAGTCCAGGATTAATGTTTACCGTTTTCATATCGGATGTCACGGCATGATAGCGACCCACCCAATCATCATTATATTCAGTTTTCAAACCAAAGGGAGCGTTAAAACCGAGTCCAAAAGTCAAGCCATTAGAGAGTGGCTGTGAGTAATAAAGATTAGGTATCAGTGCATCATCCCCAAATCGTGCATCAGAACCACTTAAAGCGCCCTCCGTGGCTGCTGTTGACCCACTATTTTTAAAAGAAGATTCAGGACGAATCCAGTGCAGAGCCACACTCAGCTCTCGCTCTTTCAGTTTGGATATACCCGCCGGATTAAAGTAAAAAACAGAGGGATCTTCGACGGTGACTGCTGCACCGGCAAAAGCATTACCCATACCGCTTCCACTGCTTTCTATAAGGTAAAAACCTCCAGCAGACACCCCCTCCGCTACCAACCCTGTTGTAATGAGCGCCATCGCACAAGTCACTTTTTTATAAGGCATAATCCTCATAACTCCCTCTGTTATCAATGATTTTATTTGTATTATTTTTTGGAAAACTTCCTTGGCTGACGTTGCTCGTCAATAGCGACATAAACCACTGTCGCTTCAGTCACTTTTACGCAATCTACAACCCCGTTCTTGATACGTTGCGCATACACCTCAACAAATACATCAATTGAGGTTTCCCCCTCTTTACAAATTTCAGCATAACAATTAATCAAATCGCCTATAAAAACCGGCTTTTTAAACTCAAATGAAGTCACTGCTCGTGTGACAATAGGTCCTGCCGCCCGAATCCGTGCAGGAATACTGCCTGCAATATCAACTTGAGACATAATCCAGCCACCAAAAATGGTGCCTCCCTGGTTCACCTCCGAAGGCATGGCTGGTACACGTAGTATCGGAATGCGCCCAACAGGCAAGCCAGTTTCGCTCATCACTATAAATCCTGTTGATACATTTTTTCAATATCATCGGCATAGCGTTCGATCATTTTTTGACGTTTCAATTTAAAGGTCGGTGTCATCAAACCATCTTCTACCGTCCATGGAGACAAATAGAGCGATATTTGTCGAATCCGCGCATAGCCTGGAAAATTTTTCAGTGCACTGCGAACATTTAAAAGCACCCGTTTTTCCACAGCTCTGTTTTTTAGTGATTCAGGATTTTCAGGGTCAACATCCAGCTCATCAGCCAGAACCTTCCATTCATCTTCGTTAAGCGCCAATAATGCAGTCAGATAAGAGCGGCCTTCTCCTACGACCAAAGCCTGTTCAAACAGTGAATTAAGCGCTAATGCCGTCTCCATATCAGACGGAGGAACTTTTTCACCATTCGCCAAAACAATAATATCTTTGATACGCCCAATAATGTAGATATGACCATCCTCATCAATACGTGCCTGATCTCCTGTCTTTAGCCATCCATCCTCTGTAAAAGCCTCTTTTGTTGCCGTTTCATTTTGCCAATAGCCTTGCATCACACAGGCACTACGTGTCTGCAATTCGCTGTTTTCACCCACCCGAACTTCAACACCATCAAGTACCGTACCAATACTTGATGGAATATTGTCATTCAAGCGGTTTGCTGAAACTACAGGGCTTGCTTCCGTTAACCCATAACCCTGAACTAACGGGATTCCCAAGCCAATAAATAATTTAGCAACATCGGGAGAGAGCGCCGCACCACCACTTGCAGCAACACGTAAACGCCCACCCAGTTTTTCCTGAATTTTTGATGCCACCAACTTATTCAGAACAGGCCAAAGTAGTAGTTTAGGTGACCAGCCTGCTCGTCCTTGCTGGTATTCAAAACGTATCCAACCCACGGAGACAGCCAACGCAAACAGTTTCTGTGCAATCGCTGATTTCTCTTTCAAACCTTCCTGAACCTTACCGTACACACGTTCATAAATACGCGGCACCGAGACTAAAATCGTGGGTTTAATTGTGATTAAATCAGAGGCAAGATTAAGAACAGAACGGTTATAAGCCACAGTAGCACCAATCATCATCGGTGCAAAATAACCCGTCGAGCGTTCATAAGAGTGGGATAAAGGCAGGAAAGAAAGAAACAGATCCTCACTACCTGCGTCCTGACACTGGCTTGAAAACCAGGCATTATGAAGAAAGTTTTTATGACTGAGCATCACTCCTTTAGGTCGTCCTGTTGTGCCAGAAGTATAAACAATGCTGGCTAATGCATCCGGATCTGTCGCATTGGTTTGCAACTCACCTTTATGACCAAATACCCAATCATCAATGGATTCCAGACGAGGGTCGTTCGGCTGATCGTCTTCAGTAATAGAGCTCAGGCTAATGATGCGTAACAGCCCACCTATTTCGTCACCCACTGCCAAAAGCTGTTGCCACTGCTTTTTATTTTGCACTAATAACAACTTGATATTGGCATGATTAATGATGTATGCCATATTGCCAGGCCGATCATCCACATAAAAAGGCACTGTGACCAAGCCTAACCCCATCGCCGCTTGGTCAAATACAACCCATGCACGAGAGTTTTTAACCATCATGCCCACACGATCACCAGGCTGATAACCTTCTGCTTGCAGTGCAATTTGCCAACGAGCCACCTCAGTGGCCATTTCCGCCCAGCTGCTATCACGCCACGTTTGTGCGGCTATATCATATTCACGATAGGCAATTGAACCAGGTGTTTTTTTTACGCGTTCACGAAAAAGAAGAGGGATCGTCGGTGCAACTTCAGGCGTTATTATATTTTTATTGATAGCCATGTTTTCTCCTCAAAGGGATTTTGTTACTTATACCATTATGCTACATCTTTCTGTTTTTGGAAAACAGGAATTAAAAAATGAAACTCTGCTCCACCTGATTGACTTTGCTGTGCCCAGATATCCCCTTGGTGCCCTTCAATGATTTCCTGACTGATTGACAACCCTAGACCTGTTCCGCTAGTGCCTGTTTTTGTTTTACTGCTCTGTACAAATTTATCAAAAACCGTTTTCAACTCTTCTTCAGGAATTCCAATGCCTTGATCACTGACTATAAAATGCAATCCTTCGACGGTACCTGTATCTGTTTTTCTACGCCCAACTGGCAGACGGTCTTTGAACACAGAAATAGAGATGTTTTTTCCCTTGGGGGTAAATTTAATCGCATTGGATAACAAGTTGGTCACCACTTGAGACACTCGCACCGAATCAAACGCAATCTTTTCATCAAAATCAAAACGAATAATTTCAACGATTTGATTTCGCTCTTCAAGCTTTGCTTCAAATTCGTTCAAACAACCCTGCAACATCTTCTGAAAGCTTCCAGAAACCATATTAAAGTCCATGCATTTCGCTTCCAACTTGGAAATATCCAGTAAATCATTCAGCAAATTCAGAAGGCGTTCACCACTGATGTGAATTTTTTCGAAATAGCTCGACAGCTTTTCCGAAGGTGCCGTTCCAATTTTTTTTATACCAAAACTTGAAAAGCTGATAATCGCGTGCATCGGCGTACGCAATTCATGAGAAATATTAGCTAAAAACATTGATTTGGCTTGATTGGCATTTTCAGCCTCATTTTTTGCTAAAATCAGATCTTTTGTCTGTGCATCAACCGCCTCTTGCAAGTGGTCTCTATGTTGTCTGATTTCATCTTCTTGCTCAATCAACTTTTTATTGACCTGTTCAAGCTGTGCACTTTGTCGTTCCACATCAATCAAACTGAGTTGCCCTTGCCAATATTCAACTGCGACCTGTTTTCCAACAACCACCATAAAAGCAGCATAGGCGGCACTCATAGCGGCCAGCAAATAACCGTATGCTTGATAACTTGTTACTTCACTGACAATACAACCTATTACGACAGGAAACCAGGCCATCACTAAAAAACCAATCCATAGCCTGAAATATTGATTCATGGTGCTCACTGCACCACCTGTCATGCCCGCTACAATGATGATCATTATAAAACTGATGACTGAATACTCAGTAACCCAACCCACTACGGCAGCATACAGCCCTAAAAAAAAGGCTCCGGTCAAACTGGAGGCGGCATAACGACGAATGTAGTAATCCATGTCAGTGCGCTTGACCGTTTTTAAACGCGCACCAAAATAGAAGCGAAATCCGCTGGCAACTAATAACAAAAACATAATTGGCCCCAAGGAGCCAAGAGCAGTTCTGATTTCACCACTTAGTAACGTAAGAGCCATGATCAAGGGGTAAGCAAAAGGAATAACACCTGTACGCCGTCCCATATCATGAGCACCACGCAGCGTCACTTCCTGGCGTACCTCATCAGGTAAATCAGACTTTAAAAATCTGTTAAATAAAAGTGAGTTCATTAGCTGGGTATCGCTTCTACCTCCGACTCTACTTTTGGGGGTTTGGATGCCCCCTTCAACTCAGTCACCAAAAATTCAATGCGTTTCTCAAGATCCAGACCCGAATCATACAGTGCAATGGACTCTTTTTCAGCACCGGAAAGGATATTCAGCAATGCCTCCTCTTGCTCATCCGACAATCCTAAATGCATAAAAGAAGATTCGACTCGCTGCACCAGATCAGACATGATCCCTTCATTCTTTTCACCATTAGAACGATACTCTTGTTCGACATCGTTCAAAATTTCACGTGTTGTATTGAGCAATTTATTCAACATTTCTTCTCGTTCTTGAAGTTTCAAATTCATCATCAAACCTTCAACACGAGCATCCGCGGCTTCCACCAGCAAACCAATATTATCTTTCATGCGGCCGTATTTATCCGCATCTTCTACCGGCATATTCTTTATTAACAGTGAGGTATGTTTGTAATGCACCGCCGTTCGTTTACCAAAATCTATGAAACGCCCTTGGTCAGATTGTGTTAATACTTTTCTTTCCAGAGAACTCACTTCAGAATCATCAGAAAAGAATTGATTCTCACCACTGGAACTTATTCGTAAACTTGCTTTTAAATTATATTGGCGACACGTTTCAAGAACCTCGTTTGCCAGACTGGTCAAATTAGTGCACTGAAAACTTTTACGAGTAAATTGTAAAACTGCGCCGACTTCACCGGCCGTTGACATGGCTGTCATCGCCATACTCATTGCATCACTCGAACTTTTTTCCAACTCATCTTTAGTGGTTTTACTGTTCAAAACCAGTTCAATTTTCACCAATAACTCTTGTTCATCAAAGGGCTTGGAGATGTAATCGTCTGCACCTGCCTCATAACCTGCCATACGCTCTTCCACGCGCGATAAAGCAGAGAGAAAAACGACAGGAATATGTGAAGTTTCAGGGTCGGCTTTGAGTTTCTTGCACGTTTCGAGACCATCCATCACTGGCATATTGACATCAAGAAGAATCAGATCCGGTTGAAAGCTCTTTGCGGCCTCAAACCCTTCAGCACCATTCAGTGCTTGCTCTGTTTCAAAACGCTCCTCAAGAATTTCTTCTATAATATCCAGATTTAACGGTTCATCATCAATAGCGAGTACTTTAAGCTTATTACCAGAGTCCATTGCGCTGCTGTCCTTGTATTAATTAAACTTGTAAACCTCATCGTTATGACTCATAAATTCGTCCTGAAGAAGAGCAAGCTTTAATTTTTCTTATTCATTGGTACAATAAAATGAAATCCCCCATCAAACCGTCTCCTGATCATGCTTCAAATTTATCACAGCAATTGTCTGGAACCTCTTTTAGGCCACCTTGCAACTACACTGGATCGACCGCTAAACCATCCGTTCGAACCCGAAACAATCGTCATACAAAATCAGGGGATGGCGCGATGGCTCGCGATTGAACTGGCTAAAAAACGCTCATTATCAGCCAATATTGAGTTTCCCTTTCCCGCTTCATTCATTTGGAAAGTTTTTCAAAGCCAGTTAAAAGAAACACCGGACACTTCTGCTTTTGATAAAGAGGTTTTAGCGTGGAGAATTCAGGCTTTGCTGCCATCACTGATTCAAAAAACAGGTTTTGAAGCGCTGAGTCACTACCTGTCTAATAAAAGTGCGCCACTCAAAACCTTCCAGCTTGCTTATAATATTGCTGATGTATTTGACCAATACATGGTCTATCGACCTGACTGGATCATGGCTTGGCAGCGTGGGGAAGAGACGCATTGGCAAGCACAATTATGGCGCGCATTAACAGAAGGCCAATCAGCTCTGCACCGCTGTGAACTCATACAAAATTTTATAGTGCTTCATGAACAGTGCAAATTAAACCCGTCATCACTACCCGAGCGAATTACTGTTTTTGGTGCATCAGCAATGCCTCCTGC
The DNA here is from genome assembly GCA_964468225.1 of uncultured Gammaproteobacteria bacterium. Classification (GTDB taxonomy): domain Bacteria; phylum Pseudomonadota; class Gammaproteobacteria; order JAADGQ01; family JAADGQ01; genus S141-38. The sequence goes on along the minus strand of CAYXVC010000018.1, from coordinate 5,222 downwards.
TTATCTTGATGTGATTGCACGGTTAGCTGATGTTACCGAAGTGAATTGTTACTTGCTCAACCCATGTTTATCTTATTGGGGAGATATTATTCCCGAGCGTGATATCAGCCGTTTACGAGCACTTTGGCAAAAGCACGGAAAAACGGATGCTTCAGAATATTACACTGTGGGTAACAGTTTATTAGCATCACTGGGAAAATCAGGCCGAGATTTTCAAGAGCTATTGCACCAATACCCAAGTATCGACAACGATCTATTCATAGCCCCCGAAGGCAATACGCTGCTTGCGAACATCCAGACTGATATTTTACTGCTAAGTGAAGCATCTAAGGATACCGCCCCCTTTTCATCGGATGATCGTTCCTTGCAACTTCATGTATGCCACAGCCCCATGCGGGAAATTGAAGTATTGCATGATCAGCTCTTGTACTGTTTTGAGCAAGACCCAACACTCACGCCACAAGATATTATCGTGATGGCACCGGATATTGATGTTTATGCGCCTTATATTGAAGCGGTGTTTGCAACCACAAACAGACAACAATTTATTCCATGGTCAATTGCCGACCGTTCAGTCACACAAGAACAACCGCTTATTCAGGTTTTTTTGCAACTGATCCAGTTACCCGGCAGTCGCTTCAGTGCGACTGAAATACTCTCTTTACTGGAAACACCCGAAATTTCAAAACACTTTGATATCGATGAAAAGAGCCTTGAGAGTATCCGGCAATGGATTCAGGAAAGTGGTATACGCTGGGGGGAAAGTGAAAACCCCAACTCATGGCATTTTGGTATGCAAAGAATGCTTCTAGGGTACGCCATGCCTCCCGAAAAGAGACTCTTCAACAACATTCTTCCTTTCAGTGGTATTGAAGGGACAAATTCAGCAGTGCTGGGTCAATTACAATTTTTCATTTCACAGCTATCAACATTTAAAAGCAAGCTTAACAAAACCTATAAACCCAAGGAGTGGGTTCACCTGCTTTATCAGCTCCTTGATACATTTTTTGAGGTCGATGAAGAATCAAATGCTGTATTGCAAATTATTCGCGATACGCTTGATCAGTTCGTACAACATACAGAGATAGCGCAATTTGAAACACCGTTAGCATTGCCCGTTATACAAGATTACCTCAAAGCTCATCTTGGTAACGTAAGCCAAAGTCAGCGTTTCATTACAGGGCAAACTACTTTTTGTACTATGCAACCCATGCGCAGCATCCCTTTTAAAGTAGTCTGCCTGCTTGGCATGAATGATTCAGACTATCCACGACATCAAAGACCCCTCGGCTTTGACCTGATAAATCAATCACCACGCAAAGGGGATCGATCTCGTCGTGAAGATGATCGCTATCTATTTTTAGAAGCACTGCTCTCTGCGCGTAATACTTTTTATATTAGCTATATAGGGCGCAGCATTCATGATAATTCTGTGAAAATCCCATCAGTATTGGTAAGTGAGCTGTTTGAATATATTGAAACGGGCTATACCGTAACAACCGGTAAGATAAGCAAACAATTAACCACAGAGCACCCACTGCAACCTTTCAATCAACGCTATTATCAGGGTGACTCAAAACTATTCAGTTATAACGATACCTGGCTTGTAGATTCAAAGAGTGAGAATAAGCCACTCCCCTTTATTTCAACACCTCTTTGCGAACCTGAAGAGAGTTACAAAACAGTTCAACTCGCGCAACTCATCAATTTTTTCAAAAATCCCAGCCGGTTTTTTCTTAAAGAACGATTGGGTATTCACCTTGAAGAGTACGATGAAGCACTAGAAGAATCTGAGCCTTTTGATTTAGACCCCTTACAGCGTTATCAGTTAAAACAGACAATGCTTCAATCTGTATTGGAAGAGAGTGGTCTTTCTGATGACTATGCATTCTATAATGCGAGCGGAATATTACCCTATGGTGGATTTGGAAAAATCACCTACAAAGAGCAACAAGAGGCCGTTGATCATTTTAAGGATAAACTATTACCTTTTATTGAAAACTCAAAGCTTGATGATTTAGAGATTGATTTAAAAATAGGAGGTTTTACTCTGCAAGGCTGGTTAACGAGCATCACCCCCAAAGGACGTACTCGTTATCGACTGGCAAAATACAAAGCAGACAGTGACCACATTCCCTTATCAATCGAACACCTTGTTTTTAATGCGCTTGCTCCTGATCACTGTGAACACACCAGCGTTCATATAGCTGAAAATAAAACCATCACACTGGAACCCATCGTCGGCTCTGCTCAAGCGAAGCTCGAAAAACTACTGAATTATTACTGGCAAGGGCTCTCCATGCCCCTTAAGTTTTTTCCAAACAGCGCCTATGAATATATAGAAATGCTGAATAAAAATAAGCCAGCTGAAGAAGCATTGAAAAAAGCCTTGGGAATATGGGATGGCAATAACAAGGTGGCAGGTGAATCAAACAACCCTTACCATCAAATCCTCTATTCCACCTCTTCGGCTTTAGATGATCATTTTATTGAAATATCAGAGGCTGTTTATTCCTTGTTTAAGTAACAGATATGGCATTTTTAATTTACCTCACTGGAAAGAATACATCAAAAATCAGAAACCGAATGAACCTGACGATGATTTTAGTGTGCTGTAATTACCTTTAGGCGAAATGGTTCGGGTTCCAAGGTGATAATGGTAGGCTTTTTTGCTATTGATCGAACAATCAGACACGGATATAGTGAGTCACAACCACAATGGGAAACTCTCCAAAACCTTTTCGTTTAAATAGCTTCGAAGAGAATTATTTGTTTATTTGGCTATTTTACTCGTGAACATACGGATTCAGGTGAGTATAATCCCCACTCTTGCCTCTAATTTTAACAAGGTCGCTCTGTACTTATGTGGTTTAAAAATTTACACATTCATCGTTTAATAAAACCTTTCGAACTCACTCCTGAAGAGCTTCATCAAAAACTTGATGAGCATACGTTTCGCCCATGCAGTAATTTAGAAACATTTACTTTTGGCTGGGTTCCTCCTCTGGGTCGTCACGGCACACAACTCACTCATGCCACAAATGGCTACATCATGGTCTGTGCGCGTAAAGAAGAAAAGGTTTTGCCTGCTGCGGTTGTCAATGAAATTGTTGCTGAAAAAGTAGCCGATATTGAAGAGAGCCAAGCCCGATCTGTGCGCAACAAAGAACGCAAGGAAATTCGTGAGGAAGTATTACAAGATCTCATGCCTCGTGCATTCAGCCGCTCAAATTATACGTTTGCTTATATCGACCCTCATAACGGATGGCTAATTATTGATGCCGCCAACGCGACCAAAGCAGAAGATTTAATCAGTTTGTTGCGCAAAGCCATTGGCCAATTCCCGACCCAGACTCCCAAAGTAAATGGCAACCCGACGGATATACTCACCCGCTGGCTAAGCCAGCACACACCCGCGACTCACTTTGTTATTGAAGACCAATGTGAACTACGTGACCCCGACAAAGAAGGCGGCGTTATACGTTGTACACGACAGGACTTGATAGCCGAAGAAGTACAATCTCACCTGCAAGCAGGTAAACAAGTCACTAAAATAGCCATAGAATGGAACGAACGCCTCTCCGCAATTTTAGTGGATGACTTAACGATTAAACGCCTTCGCTTTCTGGATGTCATTCAAGAAGAAGCGGAAAACAGTTATGGTGATGATGCGGCCTCATGCTTTGATGCTGATTTTTCACTGATGACTTTAGAACTTTCCCGCTTTATTCCTGCCTTAATTGAAGCCTTCGGTGGACTTAGTAATGAAAAATCAACCCAACCCAATGGATAATCTTATGAAAAAACACTATTTAAAACCAATGATATTAACCGGGCTATTGCTGGTTACAGTAGCTGTGACTGCCTGTAGTGAAAAATCACCTCAAACAGACACCAAAACAACATCACCCACACTTCAAAAAATCACTGTCTATAAATCACCCACCTGTGAATGTTGTACCGATTGGGAAGATCACCTGCGCATGGAAGGCTTTGATGTCACCTCCAAAGAACGTGAAAACATGAATCCAATTAAAGAAAAATTTGGAGTTACACGTAATTTGGCTTCATGCCATACCGCCATTGTTGATGGTTATGTGATTGAAGGTCATGTCCCCGCTTCTGATATCAAACGATTATTAACAGAACGTCCCAAAATAACAGGGCTTACAGCACCCCGTATGCCTCAAAAATCACCCGGTATGCAACCACATGGCAAAGCACCTGAAGGTTATGATGTGCTTAGTTTTGATGAAGACGGTAAAACAGAAATCTTTACTTCCTATTAACTAAGGAAAACCACGCATGGCCGACATGAGCTACATCAGTGTTATTGAGCGCTACCATGAGTACTGCAATGCAATACATGAGCTACTCGCCTCAATTTTATCAGGTATTTTGGAAGAAAAGCTTTTTACTGACAACGAATTTCAGCAAAAAACAATTGACTATCTGGATGATACCTACCCTTTTGTTAATACGCTTTATACGCTGGATAGTGATGGCAAACAGACCAGTAAAAATATCGTACCTGCTAAAAGTGATATTCCTAACAATAAGGGCATGGGAAAAGACCGCAGCCAACGCCAGTACTATTTAATGGCACAAAAAAGTGATGGGATCATCGTCACCGAACCTTACCTTTCGGCAGTCAGCCGTAACCTTTGCGTTTCAGCAGCAATAAAACGAAAAAGAAAAAATAGTGATGATCAAGGCTACATCGTTATCGATATTGATCTGCCCCAAACCTTGGGGTTTTTAATGGGTGATACGCCACGTCGCCGTTTTGAACCACTATTCAAGGCTGTCTATAGTTTTATTTCTATTGGACTTTTTGCGGTGGTAGCTATTCTTTTATACTCCGCCACCACTGAACTGTTGTCACTGTTTTCTTCAAATGCATCCATTGAAGATTATTATCTCAAACCTTTTGGTGTCATTATTTTTCTGACTCTGGCTTTGGCTATTTTTGATTTAGGAAAAACAACGCTGGAAGAAGAAGTGCTTATGCATAAGGATATTTTCCGTCACAGCTCCACAAGACGAACAATTACACGCTTTATTGCCGCAATTCTCATCGCCATTTCAATTGAATCTCTGCTATTAATGTTTAAAGGCGCACTCGGTGATGGTCAACATTTAATCGAAGCGGTCTGGATGATGTTTGCTTCAATTGGCTTGATGGTTGGGTTGGGAATTTATGTTTATCTTGGGTCTAAAGC
>CAYXVC010000017.1:0-29330 GCA_964468225.1 uncultured Gammaproteobacteria bacterium | reverse complement strand
TTTTTCAAAAGCGAACAAGCCAGCATCAGTATCATCGTCCAGAATTTCAAGAACTGTTTCGCTGTTTTCACCCAAAACGGCACCGTTTGTCGGGTTTCTTAAACCCAGATTGATCGTTTCAGTACCTTCATTTAGAGGGTCATTGGCCAGGTTTATCTTAAAAGTGATAGGTTCATCATTGCCATCAACCCATTCCAGCTTTTGGGTAAACTGGCCTAATTTTTGTTGTGGATCGGTTGACTCATTCGGTGAGGCCGTGATGCGCAGGTAATCTGTTGACCCTATTGGGTTGAGAGGAAGTTTGATGGGTTCTTCAGATGCTGTGCCATTGCGCATGTCAAAAAGTTCAATGGATACCTGACCCTGGCTGCTTCCTGTGCGTGTCACAGTGATTGTAGCTGTTTTAAATTGTTCACCACGCTGGTAAATGTCTTTCTCAAATTGAATGACTCCTGAATTGATTCGACTGCTACCTGATTCATAAGCACCAATATCACATGTGCTGCCGCTGCGCTCGTAATAGCGTTGGTCGGTCATCGTGCAGGTTGCACGGTTGGCTTGGTTAATGGCAGGGCTACTGCTGGTTAACGCATGATATTGAGAGCTGTTTTCTGTTGAACTCAGGGCTTCTTCGAGCAATGGTGATGTTTCACTTCGGTCTCCCTCTTGTGTGAAATAGCAACTGGCATCATCACTTATGTTGTAGCCCTTACTTATTATGGCTTCACTACGGCCTGCACAGTTATTTCCAGAGCGTGCGTTACTCATAATACTGTTTTCGATTTCTACTACACCATAAGTCGTCGTTTCGTCCGCAAAAATGTGACTGCCGCTGGTGCTGGCATCGTTGAATGCAAATGTGGCATTGTTCAGTGTTGTTTTTGCATTGGCAATGGCTGCATTATAGAGTGCGCCGCCATTTGTATTGGCACTATTGTTACTGAACGTGCTGTTTTCGATGGATGCACTGGATTGGTTGTATAGCCCTCCGCCATTTTCAGAGTGATTGCCATTGAAGGTGGAATAGGTGATATTTATAGGCCCTAAAGCACTGATGCCACCGCCATGCTTGACTGAGTTATTGTCTTTAACGGTTGAATTGATGAGTGTGAGTTGACTGAGTCTCTCATGATAGATGGCACCGCCATACCATGTACTGCGGTTATTTTTCAGTGTGACTTTGTTGAGCGTTGTGCGTCCGGCGAAGTTCTCTTGTGTTTTGAGTGAGTTGATGGCACCGCCACTGCCAGCGGTGTTATTTTCAAAGAGGCTATCATAAATATAGAGATCGGAGCTGGCTGAAATAATGGCTCCTCCTTTTGCAATGGTGCCACTGTTATCGGTGCTTGCGCCGTTGCCATCAAATGTGGAGCCAGAGATCATCGCAATAGCACTTTCCAGAAAAATACCAGCACCGAAACCTTCGCCTGAATTATTCCCTTTGTTATTGAGTACATTGCTATCGGTAAGGCGTAATAGTCCGATGCTTTCAGAGTAAATTCCAGCGCCGTTATCAGCCCAATTGTTTTCAATGGTGACAGCGTTTAAATCCGCACTGCTGCGGCTTATCATATAAAGCCCGCCACCATTGCTTTTTTGATAGCTTTCACCATTGCTTTTGTTGTTTTTGAGTTCGCCTTTTTCCCAGGCAAGAATGCTCTCATCATAGAGATAAATACCCGCGCCATTTCCTTTGCTGCCATTATTGGTGATATTGACATTGTTGAGAGTAATTCTGGCAGAGGCGTGAATAGCTCCGCCATTTGAGCCTAATGCGCTATTGTTATTGAATGTGGCATAATTGATTTTAGCTTCAGGGTGAGTGAAATCACCAGCGGGGTTTTTTTTGCTCTGCATATACAGTGCGCCCCCCAGAGTTTTGCTTTCATTATTTTCGATTAAAACGGGCTCGGTTACTGTTTCAATGCCTTTGTTTATCGTTAATTTTCCCAGGTTGACAAAGAGCCCTGCACCGCTTGAATCACTTTTGTTATTGCTAATGATTGTTTGTCCGTTAATTTCGAGCTGCCCCTCTTTTTGGTAAATGCCCCCGCCACTTTTTGTACTTTCATTGTTTATGATGCTTAAATTGCTGAGAGTGCTTTCTGCCTGGTCAACAAATATCGCACCACCACTTTCCAAGGCGTCATTGCGATCAAACTGACTGTCTTCGATTAGTAATATATTGCCTTCGACATAAATGGCTCCGCCACTGTTTTTACTGGTATTGTCTGTAAAAGTTGCGTTTTTAATGGTGAACTCTTTGCTCCAGCCTTGACTGAACAGTGCGCCACCCAATCCATCAGCGGCATTGTTGGTAAAGGTGACATTTGTTAAGTCTGTCTTTCCAGAGTTGTTAATAAGTGCGCCACCGTGCCCATTACTACTATTGTTTTCAAAGTGGATGTTGTTGAGTGTTAATGAAGTACATGAACATTGGAGTGCACCACCATGCGTAGTGGCCGCGCCATTAATGAGCTTAAGGTCAGAGAGGGTGAGCTCTGGCGTTCTTGTATCTTTGTCAGTCTCTCTTATAAATTGCGCATCAAAAATTCGGAATTTATTCGCTCCATCGAGAATAACTTCACCTGCTTCGTCACTTTTTTTGATTTCCAGATTGGAAACAATATCCAGATCACTGCCTGCGGCACTCAGCGCTGGTGCGGGCAATTTATCTTCGGGAATACTTATGATTCCATCTGCGGCTTCATCCCCTCTGGTTGCTTTTAATGACAGGGTGTATGTTCCTGGAGGGATAATGATGGTGTCTTTGTCAAAATTGACATTGGCTTCTTGAATGGCTGCTCGCAATGTACAAGTTAAAACATCGCCATCATCAATATTGGTGTCGCACTTGCCATCTTTAAGGTCTGCATCAACGATATCTGCTGTATTGTTAACAGTAAACTCGGCGCTCCAGAGTGGCGCGGCAGGCAGAAAAGCTAAAGCTAAAAAAACAGTGCTGAAACGGAAAAAAAGCGTCATGTTTACTCCGAAAGAACTCAATAGTACTTATTGGTCACTTGAATTGTTGATCCGTTCCCTGACAGGGGTTATACCTCAGGCTTGGGGAAGGAGTTCCCAGGATGGTTTTTGTAGTACTGGTTCTGTTTTGGTCAATATTTCAGACTGTGCAACAGTACTTGTTGTGAGTGCAAGGCCTTTTCTGAAACATTCCATAGCTTCGCTGTTTTCACCCATCTGCTGAAGTAACAAATTACCCAATTCCTGATAGGTTTCAGGGCGTTCATCCATTTGCAGGCTGGAATGAAAGTATTTTAGCGCTTGCTCCGGTGATTTGGTTTTCAGGCAAAGCCTGCCTAGTGTCAAGAATAGTGTGGCATCACTTGGGTGTCTGGATAACCAGCTTTCAGCATACGCCAGCTGTTTTTCAGGATTCGCACCTTCGACAAAACCATAGGCGTACATCAGTGAAACACTCCAGTTATTACGTAAACCTTTACGCAGTAGTGTTTCAGCTTCATGGCCGGCATCAAGAGCTCCTAAGCGATGCGCGTAAATGAAAACAAGCTCTTCTTGCTGATGCAGGCGAGAGGGCATCTGCTTCCAGGTGTCATTGAGCGTTTTGAGATCCTGAAGTGCTGCACTTTCCAGTAAGTTATGCCAGATGTCCGTTTCTAATGCCGCCAGTTTATTGGGTGCGAATGATTCATACTTTTTGAGTTTAGGCATGAGTGTCAGTGCATTGTTCCACTGGCCCGTTTCTACATAGAGTGTTGCCAGCAAGTTGAATATCCGTGGGTGCTTGGGGAAAGATTTTTTCAGCTCCATCAATGTTGTCAGCGCGGGTTCATATTCTTGCTGTTTGATCTGTTGTTGCGCATGAGCAATGCCTGCGGCTGCGCCTCTGTTTTCATCACAATCCTGTGCTTTATCCAGATAATTTTCCTGGCGAGAGGATAAACCTTTGGCCTCTGCCGCTTGTGCGGCGCCTAAAAAATTAAGTTGAGGAGTTTCGCTATTGCGAGCGCCTGTGGTTAACAGTTTTTCAGCTTTCTTCCACCGGCCTTCTGTTAATGCAATGAGTCCTTTGGTTGTTTGTTCTTGTGATTTTTTGGTTTTGCGTGTTTTACTCCATTGACTGATTTTTTTAGGGGCACGCAGTGTGCCACCTACGAGGCGAACCAAAAGATAACAGGCGATAAACAGCGCAATTAGCAGTGCTGAAAAAACTGCAAAGGACGTTTCAATAACCCAGGAATGTACGTCAATGCGTACGTACCCAGGGCCGTCGGAGAGAATCCAGGTGGCACCGACTGCAGCGGTGAGGGCAATGGTGATATAGAGCAGGATTTTCATTTATGTATCCCTCCCTTTGTTCAAGGCCCGCAGCATTTTATGTGACGCTGATATATCAGGGTGCGCAGGTTTTAGTTCAATGCTTTGCATTTGATCCAGTGCGTCCAGAATGTTTTTAGCGGCAGCATTGTCACTGACAAAGTAATTTTGAATCCAGTCACGAGCGACGTTCAGGTTTTGGCGAAAGGCGATGGTATCTTTGCGTAACAGGGCGATACGTGCAGCTTCCAGTTTAAAACGCAAGTTTTGTCGTAGATAAAAGCGTTGATCCGGAGCCAATGAAGGCGGGCTGGAGCTATTGTCGTTACGGCGGACTGAAACCAGACTTTTCACTTCGTTCCAGATTGAATTTGCGGTAGCTTTCCAGTCGTTACTGGATTGGTTATCAACGTTAATGCCAGACTTGAAAGTATCCGACGGCTCTATGTCTGGAATAATGAGTGATTCAGTATTTTTTTCAAGGCTCGCCAGCGATAGAGCGATGCCATTCAGGTCCGGGAGTTCTACTGAACTCAGTGCATTGATCTCATTGGCGAGTATGCGACGAGCACCAAGCAAGCCAGGGTCTCCGGTTTGCTTGAGTCGCAAATCAGCGGCTTTTAATGCAGCAATCGCGGTATCAATATCGCCTTCAAGGTTTAGTCTGTGGTTGGCAATATTGACCAGATAAAGGGCTTCGGACACATTCCAGCCTGATGGATGGCTATTGTTGGTAGCGGTTGTTTGTAAATTGCCCACAGATGTTTGAAGGGTCTGTTGTTGGTTTTGCAGCGCTTCTTGTTGCTGTTGGAGTGCTTTTTCAGCTTCTACTGATTGGGACAGTTTGTTTTCCAGTGTTTGCACCTGGTTTTGTAATTGAGTGATGACACCCTGTATTTCACTGGACGTTGATGCTGCATCAGTGACAGTGTTGCTGGCATTTTGAGCAATACTTTGAGTTTCATTCAGCTGAGAATTCACTTTCATGAATTGTTGCCATAGCATATAGCAGGCGGCCGCTACAGCTAGTGCTACCAGTAGTGCCAATATGCCAATAACAGTGCCACTGCTGCTTTTGCTTTCAGGTTGTTTTGTGGTTTTTGTATCAACCTTGGTGGCTTCTTTGCCAGAAGCATTTGATTTTGCCTTACTTTTTTCCGGTTTTTTTTCTTGCGTCGTTGTTACTGGTTTGTTTGGTGGGATTGAAGGCTTTTCAGGTGCTGGATTTGATGGCGGTGTCTTTGGTTTTTTGTCTTTGTCTTTGTGATTATTCATAGGGCTGCCTTTTTATTACTGTCCTTGTGTCTTTATAGTATTTTGTCACTCGTGACCTAATGTTTCAAGAAGTCCTTCGTCACTTGCGACTTTTGTTATTTTGGCTGAGTGTATAAATCCAAGCGACTGCGCCAGTTTGGCGGTTCTTTGGCTGAATACAACAAGTGGTATATTAAGTAGCCATTTTTTATCAGCATCTGTTGTCATATTGAAAATATTACGTAAGCTTTCATTGCTGGTAATCACTATCATATCGATTTTCAGACCAAGCAGGCAATGTGTATTTCCTGTGGGTTGGGTGCGCCGATAAACTTCGGCATATTCTACCCATGCACCGCGCTGGCGCAAAGTGTCTGCGATGAGTGTTCGGCCTCCCTCTCCACGAAAAATAATAATTTTTTCGTCGGTAACGGACTGGAGAGCCGGTGTCGCCAACAGTGCTTCGCTGTGATATTCGTCAATAGGCGATATATCAGTGTTGAGCCCAAACTGTAAAAGCGTATTCTTAGTGCCTTTCCCAACGGCGGCTAATTTGGTGGAGTGAAATGCCTCGGGTGGATGAACCATCATTTTGCAAGCATAGGTTACAGCATTTGGGCTGATAAATATTGCGATATCAAAATCGTTAAGGCGGGAGATTGTCGCTTTGGCCGCATCAGGGTTTTGTGTTGGCAAAATTTCCAGTGCAGGAAATCGATGTGCAACTCCTCCATGCTGTTCTATTAAATTGCAAGTGGCTTCTGCCTGGTGGGCTGGGCGTGTAATTAACACATTCAGCCCTTTTAAATCAGGTTGCCGGTTCATTTTTATTCATTGTAAAGAGATTTTAGAATCTCCCCAGCACCTTGGGAGAGCAAATCATCAGCCAATTGTACGCCGAGCTTGTCTGCATCAGAAGCAGCGCCTTCAATGGCCGCACGAAAAATAGTGGAACCATCGGGCTGACCAACAAGCCCTCGCATATTAAGCCGATCACCTTTCAGCTCTGCAAAACCGGCAATAGGAACCTGACATCCGCCTTCAAGACGGTGATTCATTGCGCGTTCTGCAACAATTCGGATGTGTGTTTCTTTGTGATTCAGTGCAGCAATCAGTTGATTCACCCGCACATCATCCGTTCGACATTCAATGCCTACAGCGCCTTGGCCAATGGCCGGTAGGCTCTCTTCACTGGTCAGGCAATAAGTGATTCTGTTCTCAAATTCCAGACGAATCAAACCGGCAGCAGCCAGTATGATGGCATCGTAGTCACCACGGTCGAGTTTGGCCAGGCGTGTATTTACGTTGCCGCGCAGATCAAGAATTTTCAGATCAGGACGGCGCGCTTTTAATTGGCATTGGCGGCGCAAGCTGGATGTGCCAACGCGTGAACCTTGAGGCAGTTCATCAAGGTTCGCATAATGATTGGAGACAAAAGCATCATGTGGATCTTCACGTTCACAGATGACAGGCAGATGCAGACCTTCAGGAAGTTCCACGGGTACATCTTTCATGGAGTGCACCGCAATATCAGCAATCCCCTCAAGCATACTTTGTTCTAACTCTTTAACAAAAAGTCCTTTGCCACCAATTTTGGCTAACGGGCTGTCAAGAATTTTATCGCCTTGCGTGCTCATTCCTAGCAGCTCTACTTTTAATTCAGGGTGTGCTTTTAGAAGAAGTGATTTTACGTGTTCAGCTTGCCAGAGTGCCAAAGGGCTTTTGCGTGTGGCGATTTTGATCGTATTTGTTGACATAATTCTTGGCGACTTTGCTCGAAAAATGCTTATGCTACGTTTTGAATCGTCATTAGGCAAATTGGGCTCTTAATAACAGGTGGTGAGCTCCAAATTGCCCTGCCCGTTTGGAGCGATGTGTAATGGTACTATTATGAAGTATGGATGGAACTCATAAGGAGGGTTTGTGCCAAATAGTAAGACGAGTGCTGAAATTAACTTGGCGGCGGTAGATGTGGGCACCAACTCCTCACACATGATTATCGTAAATCTTTCTGGTGGAGGTGCTTTCAAGGTTGTTGATCGTTTAAAGCATTGGATTAGGCTTGGTGATGGGTTGAATAAAAAAGGCAGAATTGACCGACCTGCTATAGAGCGTTTACTGAAGAGCTTGAGCTATTTTAAACAATTAGCAGAAACTTACCATGCACCACTGATCTGTATTGCTACCTCTGCCCTGCGGGATGCCGTTAACCAGGCAGAGATTATTGCTGAGGTAAAGGAGCAACTGGATTTGCGCCTGGATGTAGTGAGTGGTCAAGAGGAGGCACGTCTTATCTTTCAGGGTGTGCGTTCAGAGGGGCATATGGGCGAAGCGCCGATTCAGGTTGTCGATATCGGTGGTGGCAGCACGGAAATTGTCGTAGGTACCCGCAGCGGAGTGCTGGCAGTAGAAAGCCTGGATATGGGAGCACGCCGATTTGCACATAAATATTTTTCAGATGGCAAATATACGAATCGCCACATCAAGTCATGCCGACAGGATGCTTCTGGCAGAATACAGTCAGTAACCTCAGCGTTACAGAAGTGGGAGGTCTCACTCACCATTGGAACCTCCGGCACGATACGAGCTCAGGCTGCTTTGCTGAAGAAGCTGGCAGGTGTCCGCCAATCACACAGTATTCGGCTGAAAGAGCTTCGTGCTATGTTGCCACTGCTGGTTGACAGGATGCAGCGAGGTGAATCGTCTCCTGGCGTGGATGCAGAGCGCCTGCCAACTTTGGTTCCTGGTAATTTGATTTTACAGGAAGTGATGATTGCGCTTGGTATCAATGAACTGGAGCTGTGCCAGAGCGCTCTGCGTGAAGGCATTATTTTCGACAGAATGGAATCTTTTGCTGATTTTCCCACTCAACCAATGCAGGCTGCAATTGTTGCAATGGTAGAGCGGTTTAACCTGGATGTACGCCAGATTGAGCGAGTTACCAGTACGGCAAAACAGATATTTGACCTCTGTTGTCAGCCGCTAAATTTGAGTGATGAAGACTTGGAGCTACTGCAATCCGCTTGCGGGTTGCATGAGATTGGGCAGTGTGTCAGCCATAAACGCATGCATATCCACGGTGGATATATGGTGCGACATGCTGATCTGACTGGTTTCACCCTGCGACAGCAACAAATATTGTCAGCCACCATCCGTTACCACCGCAAGGCAAAGCCTCGATGCCAACACAGGGAGTTGCAAGGTATGAGCAGTGATGATGTGAAAAGGGTCTTTGGGCTGGCAGCCATATTACGGTTGGCCACCGCATTGAACAGAACAAAACGAGGGCTGCCAGCCCAGCCTGTCGTGGTAAATTCAAAGCGTGGTCTCCGTTGGTGTTTCGATGCGCAATGGTGGCTATCCCACGAAGTCTGTATATGGAGTGGGCGTGAAGAAAAGCGCCCGCTGGAAAAACTTCTTGGTACCTCTATCCGCTTTATTAAAGGGGTGCAATAAACTTGCATATTTAGGGTGTATTTTACTATCTAAAGTACGGCGTGAAAGAGTTTAAATAACTTGGGTATAGGTATATAATAATAAATATTATCAGAGGTCTCTCTAAGGCCGTATAACTTGGTGCGCGAACCCATGAAAAAACAGTCAAAAACTAATAAGAATGAAACTGCGATCAAAGCTAAGGGGAAGAAAAAAATCATCTTCGACCTGAATGTTAAAGGTCCTAAAATTGCCTGGAATGAAGATGGCTCCTTTCCTTACAAGACTAAAATGGATGTAGTTACCTATGAACGGGAAAAGCACTTACTCCAAATTGAGTTGCTTAAGGTTCAAAGTTGGATTAAGGAGACCAAGCAACGAGTAGTGATTATTTTTGAAGGCCGTGATGCTGCCGGCAAAGGTGGCACGATCAAGCGCTTTATGGAACACCTCAATCCACGGGGTGCCAAGGTGGTGGCCCTGGAAAAACCCAATGCTCAAGAGCGAAATCAATGGTATTTCCAGCGTTACATCCATCATCTTCCATCCAAAGGCGAAATTGTGTTATTCGACCGCTCTTGGTACAACCGCGCAGGTGTTGAAAAGGTGATGGGTTTTTGCGATGACCGCGAGCATCTTGAGTTTTTGCGCCAAGCTCCGGAACTGGAAAGGATGCTGGTCAACGCTGGCTTGATTTTTTATAAATATTGGTTTTCTGTCAGTCGTGAAGAGCAATTCCGCCGTTTTAAATCACGCCAACAAGATCCCCTTAAACATTGGAAATTAAGCCCGGTGGATATGGCCTCCCTTGGTAAATGGCATGATTACAGCAGGGCCAAAGATGTGATGTTTTTCCATACGGATACTAAGGATGCTCCTTGGACAGTGATCAAATCAGATGACAAAAAACGTGGCCGTATTAACTGTATGCGCCATTTTTTGAGTCGGCTGGATTACCCTGACAAGGATCATGAGGTGGTTGGAAAACTGGATCACCTTATTGCTGGGTTGGCGAAAGATATTCATGAGAAAGATGAATCTACTGATTCACTACAATCAAAAAACGATTGATAAATATAACCGTGCTGTAAAAAGTTTTTTTAGGCAATATGCATAAATAGGAGTATATCCATGAGCAAAGAGCAAAAAAAACAGAGGACCAAAAAGATCAAAAAGATCATTAAGAAATCTCACCGTGATATTGCAGAAGCAGCAGTTAATGCTAAAAAAGCAGAAAATCGCGCTAGTAAGGCTGCCATATACGCCCGCGAAGCTCGAGATTCAGTCATGAAAGCTGAAGAGCGTTTGAAAAAAGCCATAGGTCAACTCAAGAAACTGGAAGCTGATAAGGTTGCAAAAAAAAATAGTGCGCTAAAGTCAGCACAAAAAAAAGGGATTAAACAGGCCAAAAAAAATAAGAAAAAAGGTAAGAAAAAGTAGACGGGTATAAAGAGGAACTAAGTCAGGTATGTGCTTGTGGTAAACCGAAAAAGCAACTCTGCCATTAAGTATAGACTTGGCTCGTTACTCTGGAGCAGAGTAATATTAATGAGAATGTGTAGGCTCTGATTATTTATATGTCAGGTGGTGTAAAGACCTGTTCCATAGCGTTGTTAAGTTTACTTTCAACCTGTTTTTTGTAGTTTAAAAAGTGAATGGTTTGAGCATATTCAGCGTGCCCACCCAATAATGATCTGGGAACATCAAGGTCGGTAATGTAAATGGGGTAAGCAATGCCACTTTGGCGTTTTTTAAGTACATAAGCAGCGACTTCATCATACAGCGACTGACCAAATTCCAGTGAGCTGAACTCTTGTCCATCACAATAGAAGGTAAAGCTTGCCCGCCCTTGATCATCAGCTTCAACAATCACCTGCATGTTGAAGTAGCCTTGGGCACGATTTAAGTGGCTGATGTTGCGTGGAATAAGTTGGAATTTGTTTTCTTTGGCTCTATTTATCTGATAACACTTTAATGTGGTTGCGATATCTTCAATCTCATTTTCAGAGTATTGGAAGCGTTGCCGATCAATAACTGAGTCGATAAAAAGTTTGTATTGGCACAACATACTTTTAAGGCTGTAATAACTCTCACGTTGCTGATATAAACTGCCTCGTTCATCCAGAATAAATACCGTAATTTCACTTCCATTTTCTTGGAAAAACAGCTGTACAGTGCCGGGTTCGTTTAGTCGATAGAGGAGAGACAACGGGCTGTTTGAGAGTATGTGGCGATCAAAAACAACAGGGCTGAAGTGGCTGGACTCTTGTTCAAGGAATGGGAGCAGTGCCACGGGGCTTTCTAATACTTCATACTTCAGTGTGTTATTTTTGAGTTTGAGTACATAGTAGGTTTGGCTGACAATGAATAAATAACGTGCAATCCGAGCTTGCGGGCCATAAAAGCACTGAACGACATCATCAAATAAACTCTTGACTCGCTGGCTGATGGCGACGCCTCTTGTGGGTGTGAAACAGTATGTTTCGATTGAAGGCGGAGCCTCTTTTTTTGAAGGAATGCCTTGATTAATGTATTGACATAAGCTGTCGAGCAGACCGGACTCTTTTGTACGATGACAAGTGACTAAAACCTCTTTCCAGCTTGTCAGTGTCACTTGATCAAAATGAATCGCCAAATTTTCATGAAGTCCACCATAACTCAGAGAGTCCGTTCGGCCGCTGGTCAGATGAATGCCTTCGCGTGTACGTGACTCCATTGGATCGATGCCCAGATTAATAAATAAAAGTGATTTTTTTATTTTTGCCGGTTGCGCTAATGCTTCAAAAGAGGCATCTGTTAAGGCGTTGCCGGAAAAACACTCTTCAAATGCGTTAATAATAAGTTGCAGCTCTTTAGTGGTTATTGGATTGTTGGGGGCGTTGAGTGTGATATCGGTTCGGGTATCCAGCAAACGATTAAAAAAACACCAGCTGATGAGTTCAAAAAGATTTCGTCCTCGTTTTATGGGTGGAGTGATTTCAATCTCTGTAGCTGTGATTTGACCTAGGAAAAGTAGCCATTGCGACTGCTGATTTTGTCCGTTTGCCTGATAAAAACTTAATTGCTTTTCCCAAAGGTTTGGAGCAATGCCTCGATTGATGATTTCGACTTTTCCGGCTTTGCGTTCAAATGCTGCATACAGTTTGCGCCCCAGAATAGTCATATCCTGCTGGCTGATATTTGCCTCTTTTGCATGTTCACGCGCGAATTCAGAGAGAAATTGATAGCTTCTGGTGAGTTCGCCCACCAGAAGTTCACGTTCCTTCTGAACTTTTTTTATTTTCCAGGTGCTTCGTTCGTCAAGTACCTTAATCTCTTGTTGTGTCCAACCCCATGTTGTGACCAGATTATGCAAGAGTTGGTAGCGCCAACCTTCCTGTCTGGACGGGCTGGTTTTGCTTAGCTCTTCGTTAGCTTTGAAATAAAAACAGCGGCGAGCCAGTTGTAATCGCTCCTTTTCTCCACGCTGACCGAGGTATTCTTCAATTTTGTTGATTAAAATGACATAAGGGTCTATGTCATCAAGCTGTGTCAGGCCATTGTAAATAGCACTTTTAAATCGCATGGAAAGGAGGTCGGTTTTGGGGTATTCACTGGCATAGACTTCCATTAATAAAATTTTGAGAACGGACTTATAAGGTGAATCAATTCCCTTATATAACTGCCATAGTGTCGCACCAAAAAACTCTTCTGATGGAATGATATTAACGCCACCCAGATTAATGCACTCGTTATCAGTAACAAATCGTTGCTTGATCAGGTGTTGAACTTGTTTGTCGTATTCATGTTCTTTGTCTGGAGGAATCAGCCACCAAATAGGGTAACGACCGGCCAAAAGCAGGCTGGTACGGTAAAATTCTTCTAACAGTAGATGGTATTGGGCGCTGCCACTGCTCTCAGAGGAGAGTTGTTCGATACGACCCTGACGAAAGGCTTGAGGTTCGACCAGAAAAAAGTGCACATCAAGGTCAAAGGTAATGGCCCACTCTTCGAGTGTCTTGGCTTTTTTTTGTAATTCATCAAGCTTTTCGGCTTTGATTTCGCTGCTGTGGCAAATCCAGATATCGAAATCGCTTTTTTTTGAGTAGGCGACGGTGCCACTACTGCCCATGAGAAAAAGAGAGTGGATTTCATAGTGAGATAATGCTCTTTTTTTATAGTCAAAGCTTCGTGCCAGATTTTTTGCAATATCAAGAGTTTTTTTAGTGGGTGAATAATCAGAAATACCTTTGGGGGTGGATTTTGATATAAAACCGGGAAAGGCAGGGTGGTTGGTGTGGAAAAGCAAAGGCAAAATACCAAGAAAAGATTGTTGCTTTTGATTTAGGCAGGCATTGGCGCGTACTAATCGTGCACGATTTAATGCCATAAAGCGCTTTTTGGCAGCCAATATATCCATGAATAACGGTTTTCCTGATCAATTTTTCTACTTATATATCGACATGCCATGCGATAAGCTTATAAACTTTTTTATTTCGTAATACGATATAACTTCTTTGAAATGATTTTTTTGGTGAAATAGAAATGGAAATAAAAAAATATTCAGGGTTACAGGCTCTCAATCGGGCAGCGGCTGATTTCTTTTTAATTTCAGCGAAAACAGCGGTGACCAGACAAGGGGCTTTTCATGTCGCTCTGGCTGGGGGCTCTACGCCGCAAGCGCTTTATGAATTGTTGGCAACGCCAGAGTACGCTGAAATCGTTCCATGGGAGAAGGTGCATATCTATTTCGGGGATGAGCGCAGCGTGCCACCTGATCACGATGAGAGTAATTACAGAATGGCGTGTGATGCGTTACTCCGTCATGTCCCCATTCCTGAATCACAAATTCATCGCATTAAAGCGGAGTTGAGTGATGCACATAGTGCTGCGGATGATTATTCACAATTACTTGGTGAGCATCTGCCTTCAGGAGTGGATGGGCAGGTTGAGTTTGATTTGATTTTGTTAGGTATTGGGCCTGATGGACATACCGCATCTCTGTTTCCCAAAACAGATATTTTGCATGAGCATAAAGCATTGGTTTCCGCTGTTTATGTGGAGGATAAAGCTACATGGCGGGTGAGCTTGACGTTTCCTGTATTGAATCAGGCGAGGCAGTTACTGTTTTTGGTGGCAGGTGATAGTAAAGCAAAAATTATCAGTGAAGTATTAGGGGATGCTATAAATGAAGCAGTGTATCCTGTACAACAGATCAAGAATAAGCAGCAATTGTGGTTGATTGATCAGGCGGCAGCGGAATTATTGAAATAGTCAATAAGTAGGCAAGGGGGTGAGAATGATTGTTCTGGCAGGGGATATTGGGGGAACCAAAACATTATTGCAGGTTTATGATGTTGTTCAAGGCTGGGAAATTAACACGCAATCTTTTGAGTCATCCCGTTACGCCACTTTTGATGCTTTGCTATCGACCTTTCTTAACTCCTTAAATGGTCATGTTCGAAACTCTATAGAGTCGGTGTGTATTGCGGTGGCGGGGCCTGTTTATGATGATGTTAAAGGGCAAACAGCTCAGGTTACTAACTTATCCTGGAATTTGAACAGCATTGATCTGAGCAAGTTTTTTAATGGTGCGCCTGTCTATTTGGTGAATGATTTTGTGGCCGTTTGCCATGGGGTTGACCTTTTGGCGGAGAAGGATGTGTTTGTGCTTCAACAAGGGAAATCATCTCCTAATGCCCATCAAGCCGTGATTGGCGCAGGAACAGGGTTGGGAATGGGGCAGATCGTTTCGTATGAAGGTAAATGTCATATATTGCCGGCAGAAGGTGGACATGCTGATTTTGCACCTGGCAGCCTGATTCAGGCCCAATTATTAAATTATCTGTTGCAAAAGGGTGAGCGAGTCTCTATTGAATCAGTGTGCTCGGGTAAGGGATTGTTCAATATTTATTGCTTTATACGTGATCTGGAGCCAGAAAAAGAGAGTCTGGAATTACGTGAAGAGATAAAAAATAGTGATCCTGCGGCAGCAATTACCCGTTTTGCAAAAGAACATCAGGATATTTTGGCGGAAAAATCACTGAGGCTTTTTGTTGAGGTTTATGGCGCTGTTGCGGGTAATTTCGCATTAACAACATTGCCGTTTGGAGGGCTTTATATTGCAGGTGGAATCGCCCCCAAAATTATTGACTGGATGCGTCAGGGTGTGTTTATTCAAGTGTTTAATAATAAAAGTAAAATGGCAGGCTTGTTAGCGAATATTCCGGTGAAATTGGTATTGAATGCCCATGTTGGGCTATTGGGTGCTTTGTTCATAGGAGGTAACGTTAAGGCTTTTTCAGCGTTGGCCGATAAAAAACATTAAGGCGGTTTTATCGTGATTGAAATTGTATTTTTTTGTGAATGTGGACTTTGACTTTTTCAGTTCAAATATGGTAGCTTGATAACACTGGTGTCATTATTTTTATTGTAGGCATCCGTAGTATTTACCATTAAGTTACGGAAAACTCTTTGTTGTTATTTATTTTGTAATTTGAAGGTTATAGGAGGTTTACTATAATGTTAATTAAGAAAATCAAAGCACTGTCTCTATTAGGTTCAGTGGCTCTTGTCTTGCCGTATTCAGTGATGGCGAATCCACCCACGGGCTATGGGCAATGGTTTCTGGAAGCCGATGGTGCTATTAACGGGTGGGATGGTACAAGTGCAACTTCAACAAGCGCTGCTCCTTGTCCTGCCGCATTTTCTTCGTGTTCCGTGATCGTGTCAGGTGACGGATTTCTCCAGATGACCGCCAATGATGGTACAGACAATTACTTCTGGACTATTATCACCGATGAAATAGCTCAAACGTCTTCCGGTGCTTCAAGTGGCCAGGATTTCTGGATGGAAAATTTTGTGAAAGACGGTGGGCCAAACGGGATTGCGAGTCGTCAGGTGACGAATAGCTCCAGTGTGGCCGACGGTGATTTTATCTCAACAGTCGATGTGAATACGGGCTGGGGAGCTGGAGCCGCAGGTGGTGTAGAAATCGATATTATTCAGACTATTGATGACAATACTTCGGGCTCGGAGTTTGAGCAGTCTTTTATCTATGAGCAAAAGCCATCAACAGGTGCAACCGGATCGGCGAATGCGTTGGATAGTGGTATTAGTTGGGGGGCAAGTGAAGAGTTAACCGTTGTGTGGATTGGTCAAACAGTTGATCTAGGCGGTACGCTAGGCACTGCAGCCGCTGATTTTTCATATGAATCAGTGATTAATCAGAGCGGTACAAAAGTTGATGAATATAGCTTTTCTGTTCAAACATGGGACTGGAGTACAACGAGTGATCTGAATGCTGAGTTTGGCACAGCTCCTCAACTGCCTGGTGCGACTGCTCCTCATGATAATGCCGGAAGCTAATAAAATCTGATTGAGTTCAATCAAATTTTCTGTATAAAAAAGAGAAGGTTCGCCTTCTCTTTTTTTTTGGAAGTGTTTTTTAAATTAATTTATAAATGAAACTTTTTTCTTACTTTTGGTATCTTAGGGAAAGCAATCATTTTGGTTGTTGAATTATCCAGGAGGTTTAGTGTAATGGACGGCATAAAATATTTTTTATCTTTTTTACTATTGGGTTTATTAGGAAATAATGCAGTCGCGCAGGAAGAAAAAACGGTTAAAAATTCTCTGAGTGGCGAACAAATTGTAGAGCAATGTAATTATAAATACCCCGGTGCGGATCAACGTACCCAATTGACCATTATCCTGAAAGATAAGAATGGTAATGAAAAAAAGAAAGTTTTTTTAAGGCTGTGGAAAGATTATCATGGTGAAGATAATATTCTTGAAAAAATGGTACTTTTTACAGAATATCCAGCCGATGCTAAAGGCGCTGCTTTTATGCGTTGGGCATACGATTCGGATGCTGGTAAAAACGCAGATCAATGGATTTACCTACCCGCACTGCGTAAAATTCGTCGTGTCTCAATCCGTGATCCAGGGGATGCGTTTATGGGGTCCGACCTGACTTATAGTGATATCAGCTTGAGAAAACCGGAAGAAGATCAGCACACTTTTTTGCGAATGGATGAGCGGGACAAACAGGAGTATTACGTCGTAGAAAGTACGCCTAAAGAGAGTAATCCACTGTACAGTAAACGTATCTCCTGGTTTAAAAAAGCAGAAAATCCTGATGGTTGCGTCAAAAACAGAATTGACTATTATGATGTAAAAGGTGAGCTGCTAAAAAAACAATTTATCGAATGGCAACAGGTTGATAAGGCTTGGGTGTGGGACAAAGTGGATGTAGTGAACGTTCAAAATGGCCATACCTCCATCTTTACAGTTAAAGATGTCGATATTAACGTGGGTTTGAAAGACACTGTTTTTAAGGATAGAACATTAAAGCGTGGCTACAAACGTTAAGCTCGGGCTAAAGTCTAAAAATACTTTAGCCGCTGTTATTGGGTATATCAAAATTCAATACGGAGGTGGGTAATGAAAAAAATTACCATTGTAGGTGTTGGGCGAGTCGGAGAGTCTACGGCTCAAATTTTGGCGCAAGATGAGTTGTGTCAAGAGCTTGTTTTACTCGGGCGGCGTGATGGCGTACCTCAAGGGGTGGCGTTGGATATTCATGAATCATCTCCTCTTTTTCGGTTTGATGTCAAAGTGACCGGAGCCATTGACCCTGCCGCCATGGCAGGGTCTGATCTGGTGATTATCACCGCCGGCTTGCCGCGCAAGCCGGGCATGTCACGCTCCGATGTGCTGGATGCAAACCTTCAGGTGTTAACCAGCGTTGTGGATGATGTGTTGCGTTATGCGCCTGATTCGAGTCTATTGATTGTCAGCAATCCGGTGGATGTATTAACTTACCATGCGTGGAAGCAGACGGGCTGGGATCGAAGCCGTGTCTTTGGTTTGTCGGGTGTGCTGGACTCGGCGCGTATGGCGGGCTTTATTGCGTTGGAAACCAATTTTTCTACCAAGGATATTACAGCAATGGTATTGGGTGGCCATGGCGACAGCATGGTGCCACTGCCTGATTACACTTGTATTCGTGGCATTCCCATTTCTCAGTTTATGGATCAGGATACGATTGATCGTATTGTGAAACGCACGCGTCAAGGCGGAGCAGAAATTCTTGCGTTGAAACAAAATAGCAGTGCTTATAATGCGCCTGCGGCTTCTGTGGCTTCGATGGTGGATGCCATCAGTCACAGGCGGCGGCGTATTCTTCCTTGCGTGGTGCCGCTTGAAGGTGAGTATGGGCTCAGTGATATTGCGATGGGGGTCCCTGTTGTTTTAGGGAAAGGTGGTGTTGAGCAAGTGGTTGAGTTGAAACTGAGTTCATCTGAAATGGCACTGTTTCAGGCCTCTTCCGAGCAAATTCGTGCTGACTTGGCCAAGGGAGATGAGCATGTCTGAAAAAACATTAACACTGACGGATAATTCAACAGGTAAGCAAGTCGAACTGCCCGTTTTAAATGGAACGCATGGGGCTTCTGTCGTCGATATTGGGCCCATGGTGCGTGAGTTGGGTTATTTCACGCTGGATCCGGGTTTTAAGTCCACAGCGAGTTGTTACAGCAGCATTACTTATATCGATGGTGATGAAGGTACGCTGCTCTACCGTGGTTACCCGATTGAGCAGTTGGCAGAAAAAAGTACATTTATTGAAGTGTCTCATTTACTGCTGAATGGTGAGTTACCCGATCAAGCTGAGCTGGACTCGTTTCAGGATATTATCTTATCTCATACAATGATTAACGAGAGCCTGAAAAAATTATTCGATGGCTTTCACTATGATGCGCACCCAATGTCTATAATGGTCGGCGTTGTGGGAGCGCTTTCGGCTTTTTACCATGACTCTACAGACATTAATAATCCACGTCACCGAGAAATTGCAGCGCATCGTTTGATTGCCAAAATGCCGACGATCGCAGCGGCTTGCTATAAACATTCGGTGGGCCAACCCTTTCAGTACCCTAAAAATAATTTAAGTTATTGTGGCAACTTGTTGCATATGATGTTTTCTACGCCTTGTGAAGAGTATGAAGTGGATCCGGTAGCCGAAAAAGCGCTTGATTTGCTGTTTATATTGCATGCAGATCATGAGCAAAATGCCAGTACATCAACGGTTCGTCTGGCAGGTAGTTCAGGGGCCAATCCATTTGCCTGTATCTCTTCAGGAATTACCGCACTTTGGGGGCCTGCGCATGGAGGTGCCAATGAATCTGCTTTAAATATGTTGAATGAAATTGGAGATGTGAGCAATATTGATAAATACATTGCCAAATCAAAAAATAAAAAAGATCCTTTTCGTTTAATGGGTTTTGGCCATCGTGTTTATAAAAACCACGATCCGCGTGCACGCGTTCTTCGGGATATGTGTCATAGCGTGTTGAACAGTAATGGTAATAACGATGATCCATTGTTTGAGTTGGCTTTGCGTCTGGAAGAGATCGCATTGAAGGATGACTATTTTATCGAGAAAAAACTCTATCCTAATGTTGATTTTTATTCCGGTATTATTTACAAAGCTCTGGGGATTCCCACGAATATGTTTACGGTCATGTTTGCTATTGCGCGTACCGTGGGCTGGGTCGCACATTGGCAAGAGATGATTGCTGATCCTGCAATGGTCATTGGCAGACCCAGACAGCTATATTGCGGTGCTGCCAAACGCGACTATGTGGATTTAAGGCAACGAAAATAATTTGAATAGTCACGGGATTGTTTTGCGGTCAATACGCCGATAACCGATGGCTTCACTTAAATGGGCAGTGCTAATCATTTCACTTTCACCGAGGTCGGCAATCGTGCGTGCGACCTTTAAAATACGGTGGTAGGATCGGGCTGAGAGCTGGAGCTTTTCTATGGCGTTCTCCAATAGCTTTTTGTTGTTGTCATCCAGCTGGCAATAACGCTCTATCTCTTTCACACCCAGACAATGGTTGGCTTTGTTACCACGCTTTAATTGGTATTGCCTTGCCTTTTCAACACGTTGCTTCACATCTGAACTGGATTCAATATCTTTGGTAGGGGCATGTAGTACTTCACGAGGTACATTGGGAACATCAATATGCATGTCGATTCTATCGAGTAACGGGCCAGAAATTTTGGCGCGATAGCGCTGTATCTGTACTGGAGTGCAGTGGCAGCGACCGCTGGATTCTCCAAGATAACCACAAGGGCAAGGGTTCATTGCGGAGATGAGTTGAAAGCGTGCGGGGTATTCTGCCTGACGTGCGGCACGAGAGATTGTAATCTGACCTGACTCCATAGGTTCACGCAATACTTCCAGTACATTGCGTTTAAATTCAGGCAACTCATCGAGAAACATCACACCATGGTGTGCGAGTGAAATCTCCCCCGGGCTGGCTGAGCTGCCACCTCCAACCAATGCGACTCCTGATGCGGTATGGTGAGGCGAGCGAAAAGGGCGCTTTTTCCAGTTTTTAAGTGAAAACCCGTGATGACTGATGGAGCAAATCGCAGCGGATTCCAATGCTTCTTCTTCAGTCATTGAGGGTAAAATTCCTGGCAGCCGAGTGGCTAACATGCTTTTTCCTGTGCCCGGTGGGCCCACCATAAGTAAACTGTGCCCTCCAGCGGCTGCGATTTCCAGAGCGCGTTTGGCAAGATGCTGAGCTCGAATGTCGGATAAGTCAGGGCCGTCATATGGTGATTGTTGTATGGGCTTGGCTTGATAGCTCGGTAGTTGTGATTGATTGTTCAAGTGTGCGCAAATATCAAGTAAATGGTTGGCCGCGAGTATATTAATATTGCAGACCAGTGCAGCTTCGTCTGCATTGTTTTGGGGGATGACTAAAGTCCGCTGGGCTTTTCGTGTTTGCAGTGTTGCAGGCAGTGCGCCGCGTATACTGCGTAGCTCTCCTGTAAGTGCCAGTTCTCCGATAAATTCATACTGCTCCAGTGCTTTTTTCGGAATTTGATTGGAGGCCGCAAGAATGCCAAGCGCGATGGGAAGATCAAATCGACCGCCCTCTTTGGGGAGGTCTGCGGGGGCAAGATTGATCGTAATACGTCTGGCAGGAAATTCAAAATTTGAGTTGAGCAGTGCGCCTCTGACGCGATCTTTGCTCTCTTTGACGGCGGTTTCAGGCAAGCCAACAATAGATAGACTGGGTAAACCGTTGGATAGATGAACTTCAACGGTAACTAATGGGGCGCTCATACCGGTTTGTGCCCGACTGTAGATGACTGCGAGTGACATGGTGTCTATTCCTTGACTTGTTGTTTTGAAGCAGCATCATTGCCGCCAGAATTTTTTAACGTTTTGACTTCATTTTTGATTTGTGATCTTTCTCTAATGCCTGAACCTGCTTCTCCAGAGCATCCAGTTTGGTGCGGGTACGTGCCAGTACTTCGGTCTGCACATCGAACTCTTCACGGCTGACAAGATTAAGTCTGGAAAATGTGTTTTGCAAAGTGGTACGAAAATTGTGCTCCATATCCTGCTGTATTGCACTCAGGTCGGCAGGCATCAGTTTTGATAGTTTGCGTGCCAAATCATCAATTAATTTTGTATCAATCATTCAGTTTATGCCTTTATTATTTATGATAGGTCATTGTGTTTGATGTTATCAGATTAGGCGATAAAAAAGCACCAAAAAGGGGTGTGTCAGTGTATTGATGTGCTATATTAGTGCACGTTATTGGTTATATATGTTTTTTGTGTGGCTTTTACTGCATGATGACGGATAAAGTCAATAAATTAATTAACTGGCACAAAAGATGCTTTTATTTCTTTTAAGGGATAAAACTGGCATGGATATGTTTTGAAATATCGGGAGATAAGTTAATGAGGTTAGTAACAGCGATTATTAAACCATTTAAATTAGACGATGTGCGTGAAGCACTGTCTGAAGTTGGTGTGCAGGGAATTACAGTCACTGAAGTGAAAGGGTTTGGTCGTCAAAAAGGGCATACTGAACTGTATCGAGGTGCAGAGTATGTGGTGGATTTTTTGCCCAAGGTCAAACTTGAGCTTGTGGTCGAAGAGTCGTTAGTGGATCAGGCCATTGAAGCGATCACCAAAGCAGCACAAACTGGAAAAATTGGTGATGGCAAAATTTTTGTGCAAACAGTTGAGCAAGCTGTGCGTATTCGTACAGGTGAAACTGGTCATGATGCCTTGTAGACATTTAAAGCAGGAGTTTCAAAGTGGAAAATAATATTTTTGAATTACAATATGCGCTGGATACCTTCTATTTCCTGATATGTGGTGCACTTGTTATGTGGATGGCGGCTGGCTTTGCGATGCTGGAAGCGGGTTTGGTGCGCTCTAAAAATACAGCAGAGATACTGACGAAGAATGTCGCTCTTTTTGCTGTGGCTTGTACGATGTATCTGGTTTGTGGTTATCAGATTATGTATGGCGGTGGGTATTTCCTTTCAGGTATTAGCGGTGGTGATACACTGGTTGCAGATGCTTTAACCTCTTCCGTTGAAAATGGTTTCGGTGGCGATTCAGTCTATTCAAAAGCTTCCGATTTTTTCTTTCAGGTGGTTTTTGTCGCGACAGCGATGTCTATCGTTTCTGGTGCCGTGGCTGAACGTATGAAGTTATGGGCTTTTATTTTCTTTGCAGTGGTAATGACGGGTGTGATTTATCCGTTGGAAGGTTCTTGGACTTGGGGCGGCGCTTCAGTTTTTGGTCTGTATAATCTCGGCGATTTAGGCTTTTCTGACTTTGCGGGTTCAGGTATTGTTCACATGGCGGGTGCAGCAGCTGCACTAGCAGGTGTGATCTTGCTGGGCGCACGTAAAGGCAAATATGCTAAAGATGGCTCTGTGAATGCAATTCCTGGCGCAAACATGCCAATGGCGACATTAGGTATGTTTATTTTATGGATGGGCTGGTTCGGTTTTAATGGTGGCTCTGTGTTGAAACTCGGTGATATTGCCAGTGCTAATTCAGTCGCTATGGTCTTTTTGAACACCAATGCAGCTGCAGCCGGTGGCGTGATTGGTGCGATGATTATTGCACGATTGATGTTTGGTAAAACGGATCTGACGATGGTTCTTAACGGCGCGCTTGCAGGTTTGGTTGCAATTACTGCAGAACCTTCTACTCCGACTGCGTTTCAGGCCATGATGATTGGTGCTGTGGGTGGTGTGATTGTTGTTTTCGCTATTCTGGCATTTGATAAAATTAAAATTGATGATCCAGTAGGCGCCATTTCTGTTCATGGTGTTGTAGGTATCTGGGGTTTGATGGTTGTTCCTCTGACGAATGACGGCGCAAGCTTTGTTGGGCAGATTGTCGGTGGATTGACTATTTTTGTCTGGGTCTTCGGGGCGAGTTTTATTACATGGTTTATTATCAAAATGATCATGGGTATTCGTGTCAGTGAAGAGGAAGAGTACGATGGTGTGGATCAGAGTGAGTGTGGTATGGAAGCTTATCCTGAGTTCACTAACAAATAATCGTTACTGTTCTATTTGTTTGTAATACAAATGAGAAAGAGGCATCTCGATTGAGATACCTCTTTTTTATTGAGTTGTTTTATTCCAGTTCTCGAGATGGCAGCCGTTCTGATCGCAACGTAAAAGACTGCCCTGAGTAAACCAGTCTCCCAATACAATTCTACGTCTCTTTTTTTGTTCAGATTGGCTCTCTTCGTGAATGGCGGGTCTGTGTGTATGACCGTGGATGAGTTGCAGAGCATCATGCTGGTTCATAACTTTTTCTACAGTATCACTGTTTACATCCATAATTTTTTCTGGCTTTTTAGAGGATTGAGTGCGGCTTTCGTTTCGGTAATGGTTGGCGATTGAAGTGCGTTCATCGGCTGATTTATTAAGAAAGTCTTGCTGCCACTCTGGGTGGCGCACCATGTTTCTAAATTGCTGATACTCTTTATCATCACTGCATAATGTATCGCCGTGCATAAGTAGCGTAGGTGTGCCATAAAGATCAATAAGCGTCGGGTCATTGATCAATTGGCAACCTGTATGTGTTTCAAAATGATGCCCCATCAAAAAATCTCGATTGCCGTGCATGATATAGACGGGCGTACCTTGTTTGGTGAGTTGATGCAGGGCAGTGAGAACAAGTTGATATTCTGAAGTCACAATATCATCGCCTAACCAGTATTCAAACAGATCACCGAGAATGTAGAGTGCTTCACTATGAGGTGCCTCACGCCACAAAAAACTCAAGAGTAATTTGGTAATTTGTGGTCGGTCGGCACTTAAATGAAGGTCGGATATAAATAAAGTATGAGGCATCATCCGTCTGCTATTATTGAATAACTTCTACTTTTTCGATAATGATATCTGAAGTGGGTACATCACCATACATTTTGTAATTTGTGGTGGGCGTACTTTCAATTGCTTTTACAATGTCCATGCCTTCTGTCACCTTCCCGAAAACGGCGTAGCCCCAGCCACGGCCGGTTTTGCTGGTATGATCCAGTGACGTATTGTTGCCAATATTAATGAAAAACTGTGCTGTGGCACTATGAGGGTCTGCCGTGCGAGCCATGGCAATGGTTCCTGTATGGTTTTTCAGACCGTTGTTGGCTTCGTTTGTAATGGCAGGGTGGGTCTCGGATTTATTCATGCCAGGTTTAAAGCCGCCCCCTTGAATCATAAAACCGGGAATAACACGGTGAAAAATAGTGCCGTTATAAAAGCCCTGATTGGCATAACGAAGAAAGTTTTTCACAGTATTCGGCGCTTTGGCCTGGTTAAGTTCCAGAATAATAGAACCCTTGTTGGTGAGCACCTTTACTTTAACTGTAGATGAACTTGTGGTTTGTGTATCTTTAGATTTTGATGGCTCTGCACAGGCAGTCAACATAAAAAATAAAGAAAGCAACAAGGTAAGAGTTAGGCGAGATAGAAACTGCATTTTAATTTTCCTTCAATTAAGTTTGGATCATGGATAATAAAGGTTTTAGTTCTTTCTCGGAAGTCGATTTTGAAGTTCTTTGGCCGAGTGATATACATTGCCAGGTATACTTGTCAATTTTTCGGTAGCAGGAAAATACCATTACGTTAAAATCTATTTTTAATTGGTATCGAAGCTTGTTATGAAAGAATCATTAACGTTTAAAGAAAAGTATGAAGTGATTGGTTGCCAAAACTCTCTTTACGAGGGTGTATTCATTACGGCAGTAAAAACGACGGGAATATTTTGTCGCCCATCTTGCAGAGCAAGAAAACCGAAGGCTGAAAATGTTGTTTTTTACGATACGGCTCAGGAAGCAATGCAGAATGGTTTCAGGCCATGCAAGGTTTGCAAGCCCATGGAGCAAATGGATGAGACTCCGGAATATGTCAAAAATATTATCAAAGAGTTGCATGAAAATCCTTATTTGAGAATCAAAGATTATGATTTAAGGCAACGAGGTATTGAGCCAAGCCAAATCAGGCGATGGTTTAAAAAGCATCACAACATAACATTTCACTCTTATCAAAGAATGTTGCGTATTAATACCGCGTTCAATAGCATTAAAAAAGGTGAGACAGTTGCAGCTTCGGCATTTGACAGCGGCTATGATTCACTCAGCGGCTTTAATGAAAGTTACCGCTCTGTTTTTGGCGATTCAGCTACACACTCCAATGATAAGTGCATCATAAATATCGTTCGCTTCACAACCCCCATTGGCCCCATGTTCGCCTGCGCGACCGAACAAGGAATCTGTCTGCTGGATTTTACGGACAGGCGAATGTTGGAAACGGAATTTAAAGATTTGTGTAAAAGGCTGAATGCGGTGATATTGCCAGGCGCTAATACATATCTGGAACAGGTTCAATCCGAGTTATCAGAGTACTTCTCAGGACAGAGAAAAACCTTTGCTGTTCCACTACATACACCGGGGACGGACTTTCAGCAATCAGTCTGGAAAATATTACAGGAAATTCCTTATGGTGAAACTCGTTCCTACAAGCAGCAAGCTATTGCCATGAATAATCCAAAAGCAGTACGAGCGGTTGCATCTGCCAATGGCTATAATCGTGTCGGTATTATTATCCCCTGCCACCGAGTCATCGGTTCTGATGGTCGCTTAGTGGGTTATGGTGGTGGATTGCATCGAAAAAAATGGTTGCTTGATTTTGAGCAGGAACATATTTAAGGAAACAATATGGCTGAACCATTTAAAAATTTATTCAACACAAAAATTATCGAAGGCATGGGCGAGCATTTTTTAAAGGCTTGGCCTGAGTTTGATTGTATCGGTTTTGTTAAGGCGGCAACACATAATCTGGATGCATTGGAGCTTAAAGCACGTTCAAATCAAATTACTGAAGCGATGTCTCAATATCTCCCAAGCGATTTTGAAAAATCGGCAATGATCATTTTAGCCAGTCTCACGCCAGATGATGATGGTGATATATCGGGTATCACAGTTACAAGTGATGGTATTGCAGGTTGGGCGATCATGCCTATGACGCATTATGTAGGCCTGCATGGGGTGGATCATCTTGAGCTTGCGATGAATTTACTTAAAGAGCTGACCAAACGTTTTACATCCGAGTTTGGTATTCGCTTTCTGTTGCTGGAAAAACAGGAAGAGGCTATGGAAATACTGAGCCAGTGGACAAATGACAAAAGCCGGCATGTACGCCGTTTGGTTTCAGAAGGTACACGGCCACGATTGCCATGGGCAATGCAGTTATCCGCTTTTGTTAAAGATCCAGCGCCATTGATGCCGCTTCTTGAAGCACTCAAAGATGATCCTGAAGAATATGTGCGTCGTTCTGTCGCTAATAATTTGAATGACATTGCAAAAGATCATCCTGAACTCGTGGCTGAAATTGCAGAATGCTGGTTGATCGATGCTAATAAGTCACGCGAAAAACTGGTGCGTCACGCATGCCGTACTCTAATTAAACAGGGGCATAAAAGAACTTTACAAGCATTGGGTTACGGTCAACCTGAAGTGAAAATAAATCATTTGAAAGTGCTGACACCAACGGTTGATTTTGGTCAGGCATTAATTTTTGAACTATCACTTGAATCAACAAGTCATAATACACAACCATTAATAATCGACTACATTATTCACCATAAAAAAGCCAACGGAGAGACGACACCCAAGGTTTTTAAATGGAAGAATATTACGCTGTATCCGGAAAAAACGATCGCCGCACAAAAAAAACATGCGATGAAAAAAGTGACAACGCGTGTTTATTACCCCGGTGAGCACCGTATTGAAATTGTGGTAAATGGTGTGAGTCAGGTTATGAGTGATTTTGAATTGGTTATGTGATTTTAAGCTCAAATTGCACATTTTATTTTAGATTGCTAAAAAATATTAAAAATATATTAAAGAAAAATTTATTATGGCCGATGGTATCTTTTATCAGTACCTCAGTAAGAAGGTAGGAAATATTGATTTAAGCGGAATAAAACCAAAATAATAATTACAGTACTGGTTTTTTTAAAGGACTCATTTTTCGACAGGGCAGTCTCTCATTAGTGGTATATAAGAGGGGACTCACTATGAAGTCGCGCAAGCATATCTATTGTTCACGTCTATTATCAAGTCTGTTCATTTTTTCCTCGGGAGCAGCGATAGGCGCAGTTCCAGTTTCATCCCAAAGTAAATTGATCGCCGACGATGCCTTTAGTGGCTCAGCCCAAGGCTGGCTCGTATCTTCTGATGGAGATACAGCCGTTGTCTCAGCCTTTGCAGACTTTGATGGTCTGGGAGCGGCTTATGTTTATGAGCGAACAGCCTCCGGTTGGCAGCAAGTTTCAAAACTAACCGCCTCAGATGGCCTAGGCCCCACTGGCGGAGAGCCAGGAGATTCACTAGGCATGGGCGCAACAATCAGTGGCAATACCATTGTTCTGGGGGCTCCCTTAAATGATCACTCAGGCGGTGCAGATTCTGGAGGCGCATACGTCTATGTCAAACCAGCAAACGGTTGGCCAGCGGCAATGACAGAAACAGTCAAACTGACCGCGCCAGATGGAGGAGCAGATAAAGCATTTGGAGGTTCGGTTTCCTTAAGGGGAAACACCCTGGTTGTGGGAGCCACAGGAAGAAAGGCTGGCCAAAGCCCGGGAGAAGTATTCATCTATGATGGAGCTGGCTCAAACTGGAGTCACAAAGCCACACTGAGCGTGGCAGGTTTTATTGGAAATGACCGGTTTGGAACAGTAGTGGATACCGATGGCAATACAGTCATAGTAGGAGCCTTCGGCACCTCAGGTTCTCAAGGCAGTGTCTATGTATACAACAAACCTGCTTCAGGCTGGGTGAATGCTAGTCATGACGCTTTACTGGTAGCAGGGGATGGAGCATCCAATGACTATTTTGGAGGCAGTGCCGCAGTGGACGGCGATACGATCCTGATTGGAGCGAATGGAGACGACGATGCCGGATCCAAGTCCGGGTCAGCGTACCTGTTTACCCGCTCAGGAAATAGCTGGATAGAGCAAAGAAAAATAACAGCCTCAGATGCACAAGCTGAAGATAACTTTGGTTATGCGGTGGATATTGCAGGAGATACTGCCATCGTAGGGGCCTCTAACTTTGAAGGTGCTGGCGCCGAAGCGATCTATCTGTTTACCCGCTCAGGTAGCAGTTGGACAGAACAAGGCCGACTGAATCACCCCGATAACCAGGCGGACAGCAAATTTGGCCTCAGCGTCGCGGTGGACGACAGTGAAGGTTTTATCATGGCTGGAGCAATGCGTGGAGATGCAGGCCCGGATCGAAGTCAAAGAACAGCGGGCGCAGCCTATCTGTATGAACTGGAAGCGCAGAACAAAGCGCCAGTTGCAGTCAATGACAGCATCAGTACCGAACAAGATACCGCAGTCACCACAGGTGATGTATTAGCCAATGACACGGATGCTGATAGCGACACCTTAAGCATCAAAAGTGCGGACAGTATGTCAGTTCAAGGAGGTACAGTAACTAATAACGGAGATGGCACGTTCACCTATACGCCAATAGCGGGTTTCAGTGGCAATGATAGCTTTAACTACATCGTCAGCGATGGAAATGAGGGAGAAGCGCAGGGAACTGTTGAGATTGTAGTCAATGCAGCGGCAAACCAAGCCCCGGTTGCAGTGAATGACAGTGCAAGCACCAATGAAGACACTGCAGTCACTACAGGCAATGTCTTGGCCAATGACACAGATGCCGACGGAGATACACTGAGCATCAGTGGAGCAGACAGTAATTCGGTTGAAGGCGGTACAGTAGCCAACAATGGAGACGGTACGTTCACCTACACTCCACAAACAGGCTTTAGCGGGAACGATAGTTTCAGCTACACAGTTAGTGATGGAAATGGTGGTGAAGCGCAGGGAACTGTTGAGATTGTAGTTAATGCAGCGGCAAACCAAGTCCCGGTTGCAGTCAATGACAGCGCGAGTACCAATGAAGATACTGCAGTCACCACAGGCAATGTTCTTG
>CAYXVC010000016.1:14712-30173 GCA_964468225.1 uncultured Gammaproteobacteria bacterium | reverse complement strand
CCTCAAACCTCAAGCAAAAGTCGGGTGGGATCTTCCAGTGATGCTTTCACTGAAACCAAAAATTGTACGGCATCGCGTCCATCAATAATACGATGATCGTAAGAGAGCGCCAGATACATCATGGGTCGAATCACGACCTGTCCATTTTCAGCCATGGGGCGCTCCTGAATTTTATGCATCCCCAAAATTGCGCTTTGCGGTGGGTTGATAATGGGAGTGGACATGAGCGAGCCAAATACACCTCCATTGGTGATGGTGAATGTACCACCACTGAGGTCATCCATTGTGAGTGCGCCTTCGCGTGACTTTATAGCGAGGCCACTAATATTTTTTTCAATATCAGCCAAACTCATTGTTTCAGCGTTGCGTAGAACAGGTACGACCAAACCGCGCGGTGAGGAGACGGCGATGCCGATGTCGTTGTAATTATGGTAAATGACCTCTTGAGCATCTACAGAGGCATTTATCACTGGATATTGTTTGAGTGCCGCCGTGCAAGCTTTTACAAAAAAGGACATGAATCCTAATTTAATGCCATGCTCTTTTTCAAAGGGTTCTTTGTACTCTTGTCTGAGTGACATGATGCGTTGCATGTTGACTTCGTTGAAGGTGGTTAACATGGCGGCGTTATGTTGTGCTTCCACCAGACGTTCTGCAATTCTTGCACGTAAGCGTGTCATGGGAACACGTTTTTCAGCACGTTCGCTGAATCTTTGATCTGTGAGAGAAGTTTCTTCAGTTGGTGGTGATTTTCCTTCTATCGTTTGAGGCATTGGAGTAGTCTCGGTTTTTTGTTCTTTTAGATAATTGAGCACATCCTCTTTTATAATATGGCCTCGGTTGCCTGTGGCTTCAATTTTTGTTGGATCGAGTCTGTTTTTCTCAATCAAATTTTGTGCTGCTGGTGAAATTCTTGATGGCTGGCTCGTATTTGTCGCCTCAGTATTTTCCTGAGTTGTTAACTGGGTATTTAACAGCGCGATTAATTCATCTTCAGAAACATCAGTGCCATCCTGAATGTTAATCTGTTGCAAAACTCCATCAGCAGGCGCGGGAACTTCCAAAACCACCTTGTCGGTTTCGATATCTACAAGGCTTTCATTGCGCTTTACGATATCACCCTCTTTTTTATGCCATTTGAGCAGTACGGCATCAGCTACTGACTCGGGTAGTTTGGGAACACGAATTTCAATTTCCATTTTTAGTTACCTTCAAAGCGTCATCAATCAATTTTTTCTGTATTTGTAAATGTAATTTAAAACGGCCTGCGGCGGGTGACGCGGATGCGTCTGGCCCTGCATAAAAAAGTGTTTGGTCAGGACGCATAAATTCCTGGATATTATGCTGCGTTTGATACCAGGCGCCCTGATTTTTTGGCTCTTCCTGGCACCAGACGATCTCTTTTGTTTTCGGGTACTGTTTGATCAACTTTGTCAGTTCATCATGCGGGAAAGGGTAGAGCTGTTCAATTCGGATGAGTGCAATATCATTGATTTCGTGCTTTTTGCGCGCTTCCAGTAATTCGTAGTAAATTTTTCCAGTGCAAAATACGATGCGTCGAACCTCTTTTTTTGTCTGCACTTCGTGCTCTGGAATCATGGTTTGAAACGACCCTTGTGACAGGTCATCCAGCGTCGATGTTGAAAGTTTGTGGCGCAGCAGACTTTTAGGCGTAAATACTATCAATGGTTTGCGGTAGGGACGAAGCATCTGCCTGCGCAGCATATGAAACATCTGCGCCGGGGTGGTCGGATTACACACTTGTATGTTGTGATCTGCGCACAGTTGAAGATAACGTTCGACGCGTGCTGATGAATGCTCCGGGCCTTGCCCCTCGTAGCCGTGCGGGAGAAACAGTACCAGCCCACATAAGCGCCGCCATTTGGCTTCTCCTGAAGTGATGAACTGGTCGATAACCACTTGTGCGCCATTGGCGAAATCACCAAACTGGGCTTCCCAGATAGTG
Source organism: uncultured Gammaproteobacteria bacterium (assembly GCA_964468225.1). Lineage (GTDB taxonomy): Bacteria > Pseudomonadota > Gammaproteobacteria > JAADGQ01 > JAADGQ01 > S141-38. The sequence continues at coordinate 28,207 of CAYXVC010000016.1, read as the reverse complement.
AGTGAATTGGGATCAGTTGTACTGTAGCCGTATTCAAAACCTAATACCGCTTCTTCAGAAAGCAGTGAGTCGATGACAATAAACTGTGCTTGCTCTTCATTTAGATGTTGTAGAGGCGTGTAAGACTCACCATCTTTTTGGTTATGAAGCACGGCATGGCGATGAAAAAAAGTACCGCGTCCACTGTCTTGCCCTGAAAGCCGTATGGGGTAACCTTCGATCAAGAGTGAAGCATACGCCATGGTTTCGGCAAATCCCCAGTCGATTAGTTGAGCACCGACGGCCATTTTATTTCGATTGTTCAAGACATTTTCAACGCGAGGGTGCAGCTCAAAGCCGTCAGGGGTTTTATTGAGGCTGCTGGCCAGTTGCTTGATTTTTTCCAGACTGAGTGTTGTGTCTGTTTCGTGATCCCACTCCACTTGCTTGTAAGGATCCCAGTTCACCATTTTATTATCAGGATGAGGCAAAATATTTCGAGCAACAACATCACCTTGATCCAGAGCGTCCCGGTATTGGATTGACATCTGTTCAACATCAGCTTGAGACAGAATATTTTCACGAATCAGTTGCTCTGCATACAGTGTGGCAGTCGTTGGATGCGCCTTGATTTTTTGATACATCATCGGCTGTGTTGCAGCTGGTTCATCGGCTTCGTTATGGCCGTGTCGTCGATAACAGATCATATCAATGACAACATCCCTGTGAAACTTCATACGAAATTCCAGCGCGAGTTTGGTAATAAATGCGACAGCTTCCGGATCATCACCATTGACATGAAAAATGGGGGCTTGCACCATTTTAGCCACATCAGTGCAATAAACGGTGGAGCGCATGTCGAGCGGGTTGCTGGTGGTAAATCCAATCTGATTGTTGACGATGATATGCACAGTACCGCCCACGGTATAACCTTGGGCTTGCGACATATTCAGGGTTTCCATGACAACCCCCTGCGCAGCAAAAGCAGAATCACCATGAATTAAAATAGGCAGCACTTGATGGCCATTGTGGTCGTTACGGCGGCGCTGGCGGGCGCGCACAGAGCCAATAGCAACGGGATCAATGATTTCAAGATGAGACGGATTAAACGAGAGTGCCAGATGCATACTTCCAGCCGGTGTTTCTATATTGGATGAAAACCCTTGATGGTATTTGACATCACCGGGACGATCATCATCGGGTTCTTCTTTTGAGCCTTCAAATTCTTGATAGAGCTCTTTGGGGGATTTTCCGAGTATATTGACCAGTACATTTAAACGCCCTCGATGCGCCATGCCGATCACGGTTTCTTCCACCTTCATGCCTGCTGAATTTTGAAGGAGTTCGTCGAGTACGACAATCAGGCTTTCACCACCTTCTAAAGAGAAGCGTTTTTGTCCGACGTATTTTGTATGAAGATATTTTTCAATGCCTTCTGCCGCGATGATACGTTCCAGTAATTGCCGTTTTTTTTCAGGCATAAATTCCGGGCGAGTCGGGAATGCCTCAAATCGTTCCTGAATCCAGCGTTTTTGTATCGTGCTGGCAATGTGCATGTATTCAACACTGAAATTTCCACAATAAGCTTGTTTGAGATGCAGTAAAATTTCAGACAGAGAAAGCTGCTTCGGGCCTGTCGGAAAGTTGGTGTTAAAGCTTTGCGACATATCGCTGCTGGATAAACCATGAAACTCTGGATCTAGCGCAGCAACAGGAGGGCGCTGATGGAACTCCAGTGGATTAAGTGTCGCTTGCTGGTGTCCACGCGAGCGATAGGTATCAATCAAAGCGACAACAGCAATCTGTTTTTGGGCAGAATTATGATCAATTGGAATAGCTGGTTGTGATGAATCAATTTTTGGCGTTGATACAAAAGTTTCGATGGCACCTTCATGAGAGACATCTTGAACATTGTTTTCCTGGATTTGATCAAAGTAGCCACGCCATTCATTGCTGACTGCATCAGGGCTTTCAAGATAGCGCTCATACAGCGTTTCAATGAAATCTGCATTGCCACCGTAAAGGTAAGAGTTTTCCTGAAACCGTTTTAGTACATTATCCATTCATAATTTCCCTGATATTCATTAGGATTTTCGGACGGTTAGAACAATTACTTTAGGCGCAATTGTATTTGTTTAGTTCATATTACTGTCAATTGGGGAAAACAGGCAATCTAAAGGTGAAGTAGATATTGCCGAAAACAAAGTTTACGGAATTAACCTTATATTATGAGAAAACAGGATCGGGGAAAGTATATGAAACGATATTTCGTGTGTGTTTTATTGGTATTTTTACTACAAGGATGTTCTAAATCGAATGAAATCGATATTAGTGAGGCAGAATGTGATTCACTGGGAGGAACATTAAAAAGTGGCGAATGTATTCTGGACATGCTTGAAGAAGATATGAAGAAAATTTGTGTGTCTCAAGGTATGGAATATTCTTTTGAGCATAATGGATGTTTGTACGGGGAGGCAGAAACTCGGAAAATGTGTGATGAGCAAGGTATGCAATATTCTGTAAAAGATAATGCTTGTATTAAATAAATTGAATACTTTTTGAGCATGGTGCAGGCAAAATATAAGTCATGTAGTGCATTCCATGCACCAAAACATGCTCATGAATTGAAGTATGAGTTTAAAGATCACTGGATGAGGTTTCATTCGTTACCCGAATCGAAAATATCGAGAAACTGAATATCCAGAATGATCACGTTTTTATGTCATTTGGGCATGGATATTGATTGCCAAGTAATGTAAAATTGTTAATTCGACTCTCAAAGATAAAATAAACAACGCAAAATTACGGAATGGATTCTAAGTAAAAAATACATATTGGATTCTGACAATTTAGTTAAATCCAATTTTTAAAATAAAAAAAATATTTTTACAAGGTCTCTCATGAAGTTCCAGATAACAATTCGCGCTTTAGCTATGGCGTTAGTGCCATGTATTGTCTTTTTATTGCTTACACCTACCGTTGCTTTCTCCAAGCAGGAAATGAAGGCTAAACATACCGATAAGATAACGAACATTGCTCAGCCAGATGGTCAGGTTGCAATCAGTTTGAAAGGGTTGGGCTATGAAGATGGAATTAGTTTTGAAGGAGCAGCAACTGGACATGAAGCAAAATTAGCTTATTCCGTTCCGCGCGATACCCCCATATCTTCCGCAAGTATTCATCTTCGTTACACAACTTCACCGCTATTGAACAAGCTTGCAAATGTTCTGTTACTAGTCAATGGTTATCCACTAAAGCAGGTGTCATTGACGGATGAAAAGTACAGCTCTGAGTTCAAAGTTGATATTCCTGTTAATTTGCTACGGCCCGGCACATTGGATATCACGCTCAAGGCGGCTTTGCTTGTTTCGGACGATCGTTGTCTGGATTCGCGTATCAACAGTGCACTATTACATATTGAGGCCGACTCAATGCTCACTATTGGTTATCAGGGTGGGATTGCTTCGCTGCGTGATGCTTGGCTCTTGTTGCCTGAAAAAGTGCTTCTTACTGTGCCGAACAGACCTTTTTCAGAGGATGAATACAATGCAACTTGGGAGATTATGGATCATCTGTATCGCCAAGGAAAAGAAATTTCGATCACGCATTATCCGAAAATTGGTCATATTGTCATTGGCGACAGATCACATTTGAAGGAGCAGTTGCAACTGGAGTTGCAGTCATCGTCATTCGCTCAAAAAGATTTAAGCCAGCTGAAAGTTCTTGATGACAATAATGCGATTGAATTGATAAATAGCCCATTACGTAGCGTCATTTCAATTACGAACCCTGCTGATATATCGATCTCTGCCTTGATGAGCGATACCTGGCAGAAACTTATAGCAGGTCGTCAGTACCAAACGTTTACGGCGGGATTGAGTGATAAGCCCAACAATTTCGACCTTGATAATGCGCGCGCGATCAAACTTGCAGATCTGGGTATGGACACGTCAATTCGTTATGTTCGAACTAATACGGAATGGAATCTGTTACTGGACCCTTTCAGAATGCCTGCAGGTACACGCCCAAGCAGGTTGTTTGTGGATCTGATTGCACCACCGCCCCCTAATAAGGCGATTTTTAGTTTGTACGCATATTTAAATGGCATTATGGTTCACGCGCAACAATTGGATGGCGGCAGTGATGTGCAGCACCTGCAAATTCCGTTGCCGAGCAGATACCAGCAATTATATAACGACATTCGAATACAAATTATGTACGCAGAAGCAAGTGGCGACTGTCAACAGGAACTTCCTGCATTTCCTGTGCAAGTACTCCCTGAAAGTACTTTGATTGTTGAGAAAAATAGGATCAGCCCTGAACGATTTGTTGATCTTCCCGCTTACCTTGCCGACCAGTTTGATTTTTATCTACCTTCTGCATACCTTGATAATCCGGTTCAATCACTGCCTTTTATTGCTGCTTTTACAGCACGCTACCCTGTGCCTTTTGACAATCGTCAGGCGATTTTCGTCAAGCCAGACAGCTCTCCTTTAAGTCCCGCACGTCCATTTATTGCCTTGGGGAATGTTGAATTTTCAGAATTGAAGGCGCAAGTTTCTTATGATCGGGGAGTTATTGAAATTCTGGATAGAAAGGGCGAGTCTTTATTAACGGTAGATGAATTATCAAAAATTTCCATTGCACAGCTCGTTACTAGTAAAGGTCAGCATGGCCTATGGCTACGGTCTGGTGACGGTGACCCTTATCCTGATGTGCGCAGATTATTTCTCAATGAAGGTGATGTTGCTTTTGCGGATCAAAGTGGTTTGTTATTCAGTCTGAATAGCGTGGAAGAAAACTTGGCCCGAGTGCATTATCCGGCAGCTCGCGACTGGTTGACAATAGCCAATGAAAATCGCTTTTGGATAATGGCTTTTTTCTGGTTGCTACTGGTGCTGGCTATTGTTTACCTGTTTAGACGAACTCGTCAACACCAGAATAATAAGCAGGGATAGCAACGTTGATGAAGGATGTTGTAGGTGACGTAACACCTATCGGGAAGTTGCTGGTTAGTCGTGGGCTACTGTCACAACAGCAACTGAATAATGCGCTTGAGTTGCAAAAACAATGGGGGACACGCCTGGGTGATATTTTACTCTCCAAGGGTTGGGTGCGTGCTCAGGATTTTTATCTTGTTCTTGCCATCCAGCAACGAAAACCATTTATTAATCTTTTCAAGGCGCTTCCTGATACAAGATTATGGAAAGATGCAGAGCTGACTCGCTACACCGAATTACTGGTGTTGCCTTTCCGTAAAATGAATGGTTATACCCTGTTTGCAGTGGCAGATTTAACACCGGCCGTGCTTGAGTATATGGATAAACAGAGCGGTGGTTTATACGACTATGTCATAACATCTAAGTTCGATATTATATGGTCAGCGCAAAGCAAAGCGAATAGTCATTTTAGTGATTTGGCAGTGAATGAACTGGCTCGAAAGCAACCTGTGAACTCAGCCTCACAAGTTTTTACCAGCTGGCAACTATTTTGGGTATTCGCTCTTTTATCCGTCTTTATTGTCTCGGTTACACTTTGGCCGGTGATTACCCTGATCGTGGTTAATGTTTTTATCAGTATATTTATGCTGTTGAATTTTGGTTTGCGCATGCTGTTTGTTTGGGTTGGTAGTCATGCAAAAATAGACGTCAAGGTCACGGACGAAGAAGTTAATGCTATCGATGATCGTGATCTGCCTTTTTATACGGTTCTTGTGCCTATGTATAAAGAGCCTGATGTGTTGCCCATTATTACGGAATCACTGAGAAATATGGATTATCCACTTTCAAAGCTGGATATCAAATTGATCCTTGAAGAAGATGATGAAGAAACGATCACCGCAGCTAAAAATCTCGGTCTGGAAGGTATATTCGAGATTATTCGTGTTCCGAGTTCGCTGCCTCAAACTAAGCCTAAGGCCTGTAATTACGCGTTGAATTTTGCGCGTGGAGAACTGGTAACGATTTATGATGCCGAGGATAAACCTGAGCGCGACCAATTAAAGAAGGCAGTCATTGCCTTTCGTAAAGCTCCGGAAAATACAGCCGTTATTCAGGCTCGTCTGAATTACTTTAACGCCAGTGAGAACTGGCTCACACGGATGTTTACCCTGGAATATTCTCTTTGGTTTGATTTCTATTTGCCGGCATTGGAATCACTGAAAATACCGATTCCTTTGGGGGGTACGTCGAATCACTTCAAATTCAAAATTCTGAAAAAAATTAATGCCTGGGATCCCTATAATGTGACTGAGGATGCGGATCTGGGTATTCGTCTGAGACAGTTGAACTACAATGTCGGCGTAGTCAATTCGACGACCTATGAAGAAGCTAATACCCAGCTGGGTAACTGGATTCGTCAACGTTCGCGCTGGATCAAGGGTTATATGCAGACTTATCTTGTGCATATGCGTCATCCCGTACGCTTGTATAAATCATTGGGACATGTTGGCTTTTGGGGCTTTCAATTTTTCATAGGTGGTGCTGTGTTCAGTTGTCTGCTGGCACCTGTTCTCTATCTACTGTATTTCATTTGGTTATTTAGCCAAACGTATTTTATGGATACGGTCTTCCCACCTATTATTTTGTACGTGAGTTTGTTCAGCCTTTTGTTGGGTAACGGTTTATTGATTTATATATCAGCATTGAGCGTATTCAAACGTCATTTATATCATTTAATTCCTTGGGCGCTGACGGTTCCGGTGTATTGGTTAATGATGTCGATTGCAGCTTATAAAGCACTTTGGCAGCTGATACATAAGCCTTTCTATTGGGAAAAAACGACGCATGGATTAACTGATTTTCTGGATGCTGATCCGCGTAAAAAAAATGACCAAGCTGATTCCTGATGGTTATACAGTAATGGTGTCGAGTAAACAGGGGACAGATTTTGCTTGGTTTTTGCTGCTTGGAACTGTCTTGGCGGCGTGTTCTATCTGGCTGATAGAAAATAACTTTAGTAATGAAATTGTGTTACGAGGTTGGGTGAAAATTTTGGCGGTTCTGGATGCTGACCAGTTTCGTATTGAACATCTTGGGCTGAATACACCGCCCATGCCTTTATATTTATTAATGCCTTTTGCCTTGTTACCAGAGAGCTTGCAGGGTGCAGCCCCTTACTTGTTATCTAGTCTGCTGATTGCGTTATTGCTTGTTGTTTGGAATTATCAATTAAGGCACAACAAACTTGCCTTGTGGCAACGTGTTTTACTGCTATTTCTAGTCATGTTGCAGGTGCCCCTCTTGTGGGCGGCGACGACAGGCGGTGATCTTGCTCTTACTCTTTTGGTCTTTTACTTTATATATCGAACGTGTTTACGCATGGGTTTTCATGCCGATTTACGTTCTTTTATCATGTTAGGTTTACTGCTGGCTTTGTTGTTTTTTGTTGATGCAGGAGCGCTTTTTATATATATCGCCCTTTTACCTTTTGTTGCATTAATCGCACCGCGACGTATTTTTCTGGCATCACCTGTAAGTGTCTACCTCATCATTGCTATACCGCTAGGTGTAGCAATACTTTCATGGAGTTATCTTGGCTGGATTTTCGAAGGGCGTGCTGATAATTTTATCTATCAACCGGACTCTACATTTCTGGGCGGCTGGCAGCAGACACCAGACTTACCTTGGTTGGTTCAATATGGTGGCCAATGGTTAGCACCACTGGGTGCTGCTTTGATATTAATGATGGTCTATTTTCCAATTTTGTTGTTGTTGCCAGTGCTACTTACGAAACATAAAAATCATTTAAAGATCAGCTTGGTGTTGTTGGGTGTGCCTCTCATTGCTATCGCTTTTGCCAGCAGTAAATTTTACCTGGAACGTCCTGTTGAAATGTTGGCATTGCTTATGGTTGGCCTTATGGTGGAGCTGACTGTTATTCAAGTTCGCCAGGGCTGGAGATTTCCTGTTGTTGTGTTGTTACTTTTTGTGGGTGGTTTATCGGGCTGGCACAATTTTTTGCAGACACCAGATCCTGTTACGCGTGATTGGCAGAAAGCACTCTTTGGTCAATTGGATAATGCGCATACTGCAGATATAATGTTGGGACAGTTCTTGTCCCGTCATCGTGGTGAAATGCTTATTGATGATTTAACCGCTTATCGCGCCATTGCGGCGCGGGGTGATACAGAAAAAATGGCACTGCCCAAGTCAGATAAATTCAAATTACAGATTCATAGAAAAAGGCCTAATATAAAATATATCATCGTGCCAAACCCACGTATCGGCAAAGGGGGATGGGATCGTATTAACAAAAATTTTCCTGATTTGTATATCGATGGTATGGAAGGTTATCAACGGATCTATGATTATCAAAATTGGCGTGCATACAGATATGTGTCTAGTTAATAAATTATGGGTTTTGCCATTGGTGTTAGTTGGTGTGCTGCTTGTTAGTTGCGATGGCGGCGGCGATGCCGATGCCGATGCAAGTATTTTCCGTGGATTTAATTTCCTGCAGGATAGCCAGACACCACTGGATTCACCTCTTGTTTGTTCATCACTGTTGAAACTTCATAAAACTGGGGCTAATTCTGTCATTTTTATTCCTTTTATGAAACAGGACAATGTGCAATCAACGAATTTGATATTGGCGGACAACGTAACAGATAAGCAATTAATTTCAGGCATACGTGAAGCAAAACGGCAAGGTTTGCATGTTGTTGTTAAACCTCAATTATTGGTTAGTGGTTCTTGGGCTGGAGCGATCATGCAGGCTACAGATGTGGATGAACGAACCTGGTTTAAACGTTATATTGAACATGTAACACATTATGCCAAAATAGCAGAGGCAAATAAGGTCGATGCTTTAGTAGTGGGCACTGAAATGAAACAGCTCAGAAAGAGTCAATATTGGCCGGATGTTATTCAAGTCGTACGCCGCCATTTTAACGGACGTATTACGTATGCTGCGCATGGTATAGAAGGAATCGTTGAATTTCCGTATTGGGGTTTGCTCGATAGCATCGGCGTTACGTTGTACCCCGTATTTCCAAAAAAGGCCGATGCAGGACAAGTACTGGCTGTGACTAATAGCCTCATTGACAGGCTTAGAGAAGTAACCAAAAATTATGGAAAAAAAGCGGTTTGGATTCTTGAAATCGGTATGCCATCTGCCGAGGGTTGGGAACAGTATCCCTGGGACTGGCAAAAACTACACGAAGAACAACCTCCAGCGAATAGTCAGCTACAGGCTGGCATTATTAGAGGGTGGTTGACGTCTGTTAATCGGCCATGGATTAAGGGTGTTTGGATATGGCAATGGAGCAGCTCGCCTCAAGCTGGAGGTGAAGATAATGCAGGTTATACGGTACAAAACAAGCCAGCAGAGTCGATAATTCAGGAGGTTTGGCAGCGTGCTAAGCCGGTTTCAAATCGTAAAGTAGAGTCATGCAAAAACTGATTAATAAAAGGTTTCTCAAGAGAAGTTTACTGAGTGTGGTTATGTTGAACTGTGTAACCATCGTACAGGCTGCCAGTTCTTGGATGCGTTCAGAGGGAGACTTGTATTACTGGGCGGGCACCAGTTATTCAACAGGAGATCAGTTTTGGAATGGAACAAGTGATTTGGTGGCATCAGATTGTCGGAATAATGATTGGAAAACGGATCATAAGGTTGAAAAAGGGTATAGCTACTATTACACACTGGTCGCGGGATTAAGCGCAGCCTCTGTTCGTTGTGGTGATGATAACCTTGCAGGGTTTGGTGATTTGACACTGGGCATTAGAGGTCGATTGGATAAATTTACCAATGGTAAAAGCTGGGAGATTACAGCGATCATACCGACAGGGTATGACCGTAATAATTCATCGCGACTGGGTAACGGTCGGTTTGGCTTTGAAGGGGGAATCGCTTGGTCATCTCGAAGTGGTGGAAGAGCATCGAACCTTTGGTCTTGGGAGGGGAGTACTTCAATTCGTCTTTGGCAGGGGCCACCTGCGGATCAATTTATCAATTCCTTCTCTGTACGTCGACGCATCACAGAAGCAGGTGGGGTTGGTTTGCGCATTAGCAGTGATGTTTCCTTGCGCAATGAGTCACCCGAAAAAGTAAAGTTTGAAAATCGTACTCGCCTGACGGACTTCGACAAGGTGAGAGCTGCAATCTCATGGTCGAGTCGTATCAATGCACGCTGGTCCTACCAAACCAGTATTGGTCATGTCCTGTGGGGTAGAAATGCCACTAATAATATGACGGTTGGTTTAAACATCAGCCACGACTGGAGCCGGTAACACCGAATGAAGTTATTAAAGATTCTCATACATCGAAACGCCTGGGTACTTGTATTTACTAAAGTGTTTGCCTTGCTTTTTATAAGTCCCTCTGTTTTTGCCAATATCAGCAATAGTAAAGAACAAGTGGTTTTTTCGCCTGTTAATGTAGGTGTTATTCACCTCAAGATGCGCCCCGTTGATGCAGAGGTTCTGTTTCGCAAAGATCAGCACGACACCTCCTCTTTTTCAGTGAGTGTAAAAGATAGTGATGGGCAATTGCGAGAAGGGCGAGTCAAAGTATCAGGTAGTTTTACCAGGCAGTTTCCCAAAAAAAACATTGTAATCAAACTTGAAAATGGACAGGAATGGCGAGGCCATAGAAAAATCTCTCTTGATGCCATGGCAACGGATGGTTCGATGCAGCGTGAATGGCTTGTTTGGCAACTGGCTCACGCGTTGGGTATGCCTGGTCCCAAGTTGCAGTATGTTCGTCTCTATATTAACGGCGACTATCAAGGGCTGTTTATGCATACCGAATGGCTTGACCCTCAGGTCATGGTACGCTACGGGCTGGGTGCTGACGGTCAGTTTTTTCATCCTTCGGATTCAACATTCTGTGGTGATTTTCTACCTCACAAAAAAAAGTCCTTAAAGGATTGCTGGTTCAAGCTCTCGCCACGCGACAAGGATTTTTCGCCTTTGAAGAAACTTGTAGAAGAGATTGACCAAACACCGATCACAGAATTCCATGAGTACCTGGAAACACATTTCGATGTTGATTCTGTAATCAATTGGTTGGCACTTAATGTACTCACCAGCAATGGAGACACCTACAATAAGAACTATTTTCTCTATAGGTCTGTTACCACTGGGAAATGGGTTGTAATTCCTTGGGATTATGATCTCTCCTTTGGGCGTAATTGGGATGCTTATTTACCATTTCCCAAGGATGTGTTGAATGATAATTTCCAGTATTTTTATCCGCCTGAGCTGGGAGCACCAAACCCATTAAAAGAAAAAACATTACGTAATTCGGTACTCAATAAACGTTTTACTGAACGGATGCTGCATTTGCTTGGAGAAGAGCAGAACGGGCTTAACGCTACTTTTGGCTGGTTCAGCCCAGAGAATATGCGTGAGCGTATCAACAACATAAGTCTGAAATTACAGGCTGAACGTATTGATGACCCCTATCTTAGAGGGCGCCAAATTGATTTTATGCAAGAGACAGAAAGCCTCTGGCATTATGTGCAACGACGGCATGCATATCTGCGAGAAATTTTTAAAGGAGTGACGTCATGGAATCCAGAGTTCGCAGTTTGGGATCCGGCTGATGCGCCGCCACGACCACCACTTAGCGTCAACCTGTCTGCCAGCCAGAAAGTATTGGATAAAAATCAATATTCGGTTATCGCTGCACCTGCTTATGGTTACCTGCTAGCGGCAATAAAACTGAAAGATGACTATGGCTCTGCTGAATTCAGCACTGAATCTGAAATAAAACGCATACCAACAGTCATACCGCCTGGCTACGATCCATCATCTTGTATCCAGCGTAACTGGTTTTTGACTTTGCGGACACCGTTCAAATCACGGCTTATCGATTTGCAATTGGATTATTTTCAGGAAGATTCGAGGCGACAGGAGCTGGGAAAGGGGCGTGTTGAAAAAAACCTTGATCTTTGGGTTCTGAATGGTCAGCGCTGGCAGCACCTTGAGGCGCGTATTAATTTCCTGTCAAATGTGATCAGTATTGACAATATGATAATCAAACCTTCTCAAATGTTGCGTTTTGTCGCTTGTTCGACAAAATGATGAAAAATTACATAAAAGTACTAGCTAACCGTATTATGTCACTGTCTGTGACTATACACAGTGATGAAGTTGGGCCGACGCTGAAGCTAGCACTCCGTATTTTTCTTATTTTATTTGCCTATTACCTATTGAAACCGGCCCGTGAAGCCTTTATTTTGGCCGATGGCAGTGCAGAGCTACGTAGTTACTCTGTGGCTTTGCAGGCAATGGTGCTTTTGATTGCTATTCCGCTTTATAGTGCGCTCTATAAACGTATTTCTGGCGAAAAATTATACAAGAGAATCACTGCTTTTTTTGTTGTGACGCTGCTGGGGTTCTGGTTAGCTGGGCTCAACGGTTTATCAATTAGTGTGCCATTTTTTATCTGGTTGGGCATTTTTAGTGTCACACAGGTTGCTCAGTTTTGGGCGTTGGTTACAGATCTACATCACCCAAAATCAGGTAAGCGACTGTTTGCAATTATCGGTTTTGGTGGTTCTTTAGGGGCCGTTTTAGGTTCCAGCTGTGCTTCAGAGCTATTTGCCTATGTTGGACCATACACTATGTTATTATTGGCAGCGGCCATTCTTTTGTTGAGTAGTTTGGGTGTGTGCATCAAGACATCAAACTCTACTACTTCCATTAAGTCTGCGACCGCAATTGATTGGAATTCAATACTGGGTGGCTTACATCTGGTTATGCAATTACCCTATTTGCGAATTCTCGCCATTTTTGTTGTATTGCTTAACTGTGTTAACTCAATAGGTGAATATATCCTGGCGAGCATGGTGGTTGATAATTTTTCCAATATTGCTGATAGTAATGAACGAGGCATACTGATTGGTGAATTTTATTCAGACTTTTTCTTTTGGGTAAACCTACTTAGTTTGCTATTACAGTTCTTTCTTGTGTCGAGAATTTATCGATTGATTGGTGTTCCAGGTGCAATATTATTGTTACCGTTGATTACCACCATAGGTTATGCACTGATCGCATTCGTACCTATTTTTGCAGTCGTTCGGATGGTTAAAATTATCGAAAACAGCACAGATTATTCAATAAATTCAACCAGTCGTCACGCACTTTTTCTTCCCGTGTGCACCAATTCAAAGTATTTGGGAAAAACTACGATCGATACTTTTTTTTGGCGGCTTGGTGACTTAATTCAGGCGGGGATTGTTTTTGCGGGTACGACTCTGTTTAGATTTGAGCTGGGTGCCTTTGCTGTAATTAATGTGCTGCTTTCAATATTATGGTTATGGGTAGCTATGCAAATAGGGCGGTACTATAAACACTATACTGAGCAATCGTCGCAAACAGGTGTAGTTGACATGACTAGTACTATCGACCCTAAACAAAAAATTCGGTGACTCCCTTACTGTTATGAGCTCTTTTGTTAAGTTTTTTCGCCCAACAAAACCGTAATCATCACCATCTACATCCTTTTAAAAACGAAGTACCTTGAGGCTTCTAAAAAGCCCCAATTCAGGTTCTTTTTTTAACATAAT
>CAYXVC010000016.1:11977-14612 GCA_964468225.1 uncultured Gammaproteobacteria bacterium | reverse complement strand
GAAGTACCTTGAGGCTTCTAAAAAGCCCCAATTCAGGTTCTTTTTTTAACATAATATATATTATGCGAAGTAGGGTGTATTGTAAAAAAGGCCAACCCTATTTTTTAGGTCAGCCTTCTTTTCCTATCTCACCTGAAACCCTGTGGAAGCCTTGGTGAATACCTCCGCTATTGAAACTCCAATACGATCAGCAATCTGCTCAAAATAATCCGGATGCCTTGTGAAGTCTTCGATACGTTCTACACCGATCAATTCGCGCGCAACATAACTGCTACTACCCAAACCATCAACCAAACCAAGCTCTACACTTTTTTCACCTGTCCATACTAGGCCACTGAACAGAGCATCATTGCCTTCCTGTAAACGATCACCGCGTCCTTTTTTGACGGTATCAATAAACTGTTGATGAATATTGTTTAACAAACCTTCAATATGTTGTTTATCTTCAGGCTGTGCTGGTGAGAATGGATCCATAAACCCTTTATTGTCGCCAGCGGTTAACAGCCGACGTTCAACTCCTAATTTTTCCATGGCTCCGGTAAACCCAAAGCTATCCATCAATACACCAATTGATCCAACAATACTGGCTTTGTCTGCATAGATTTCATTTGCAGCAGCAGCGATGTAATAACCTCCTGATGCACACATATCTGTAATGACTGCATATACTGGAGTGTCCGGATACAATTCACGAAGGCGATATATTTCATCATTAACATAACCCGCTTGTACCGGGCTTCCACCGGGGCTGTTAATTCTCAGAATAATACCCGCTGTATTTTCATCTTCAAACGCGATCCGTAAACTGCTGATTAAATTATCGGCACTGGCTTCGGCATTGTCTGCAATAACACCTCTAACTTCTATTAATGCAGTATGTTGACCCGAGCTCATTCCCCCGCTCCCACTAAATTTGCCCGGCAAGAAAAACATCATGAGCAATATGGCGAGGTAAATAAACATTAAAGACTTGAAAAAAATACCCCAGCGCCTTGTTCTGCGTTGCTCCTGGAGTGAAGCCAATGCCATTCGGCTTATTAAGTTACGCTCCCAGGGTTCTTCTTTTTTAGTTATGCCATCCATTTTTTGCTCATTCTTTTTAACAGGTGTCTCTTCCTGTTTGGCATTCCAAGGGGGTTCTTTTTTTTCTGGTGGGATTTCGTCAGTCATTTTTATTTATATTCAAGAGTTCAGCCAATCATAAATTTGTGTCACATTATCGACACAACCTGCAGGATTATACGGTAAAAAGCGCGCGGGTTCATGCACACCATAACTCACACCAAGTGCATGGGTTTTAGCATTGAAAGCCATCTCCATATCGTAAGTAGTATCCCCAATCATCAAAGTCTGATCAGGAGCGATGCCTAATTCACTCATAATTTCATTCAGCATTCTGGGGTCTGGTTTTGAGCCTGTTTCATCGGCGCAGCGAGTTGCATGAAATATAGAGTCAAGGCCATGAGAAATAAGGACTCGATCCAACCCTCTTCTACTTTTCCCAGTCGCTACAGCCAATTTATACCCTTCAGAGCTTAATTGATCCAGAGTGTTTGTGACACCATCAAACAACAACATTTCAGAAAAATCATCACTCAGAAAATGTTCACGATATCGTTCGGCATAAGCCGCAATCATTGCTTCATCCACATCAGGATAAAGCTTTAAGATAGCTTCATTCATTCCTAATCCTATAATATCACGAAATATTGAGTCATTCAGAATAGGCAAAGAAAGATCCGCACTGCTCGCACGCAAACACGAAACGATACGGCTCTCTGAATCCATCAGCGTGCCGTCCCAATCAAAAACCAGTAACTTAAATTTCTTCATTTTTTAATCGTATTAAATAATTTTGTAATTCTGCAGGTAATTCTGCAATAACGTGGTATTTTTTACCCGTTCGTTTTAGCTCGAACTGTAACGAATATGCGTGCAAAAACATGCGTTTCAACCCTTGCCTTTGAATGCTTTTATTAAATGGAAAGTCACCATACTTATCATCGCCGACAACAGGAAATCCAAGCGATGCTGTATGAACCCGAATTTGATGCGTACGTCCGGTAAGAAGCGATATGTCCAGTAACGTCATTTCTCGAAAAAGCTGACTGGGTTTCACAATTGTTTTTGCTTTTTTCCCCACCTCCCCTTTTTTTGCTGGACGCACACTACCCCGCTTCTCATCATTGATTAATGGAGTGCTTATAAGAAATTCATTCCGTTTCCAGCAGCCTTTAACTAATGCCTTATAGCTTTTTTTAATCGCACTATTTGCTTTTAATAAATCATGTAGATCGGTAAGAATCAATCTGTTTTTAGCTACAATTAAACATCCGGAAGTTGCTCGATCCAATCGATGTACAAGTTCTAAAAAAGGAGCGTCAGGGAAAAGAAATCGGAGCACATCAATAATACCGTACTGAATTCCACTGCCTCCATGCACAGCAATTCCAGCAGGTTTATTCAAAATGAGCAAATCGTCATCCTCGTAAACGATACTTTCCAGCACTTGTTTTGATACATATTTATTGGGTCGAATAATTTTATCACTCTCTGCTCGCTGTCGAACGGGAGGGATTCGTACAACATCTCCCAATTTAAGCTTATAAACAGGCTTGATTCGACCTTTATTGAC
>CAYXVC010000016.1:0-11877 GCA_964468225.1 uncultured Gammaproteobacteria bacterium | reverse complement strand
ATTGCAATATATGTTTAAAAAGGTAAAAATGCGCTGCATATTCTGTTATTGAACAGCACTATAAAAATTGTTCTAATAGAATGCAGGTTGAACAACATTTTCGTCAACTGACAATTTATCAGGAAGTACTTAATATAGACTATAGAAGCCAGTGAAAGTCCAAGCAATCAGGTAGATTACTTAAAAGTAAATAAAAAACCAAGCATTACTACCTGAGATTAAAGATCGAAAGATTTGGTGACACAGCTTCAAAAACCAGTTTTTACAAGTACATAGATGAATTGATACAAAAAAAGGGATTTATTGGTTTTGTTGCTTCCAGGGTGAATTTTTCCTTGGTTAATCAATATGAATAATTAAATAGACTGCGCTCCCGGAAAACTGCTGGGGCTACACAACGATTTAACTGGTTGAGCGCTTGATTGAGAGATAAAATTAAAAATGAAAAGAATGCTGATAAATGCGACTCAGCCAGAAGAGCTGCGCGTTGCGATTGCTGACGGCCAACATTTAATAGACCTTGATGTTGAAACGCCAGGTAAAGAGCGTAAAAAATCCAATATATATAAAGGTAAAATAACTCATATAGAACCAAGTCTGGAAGCCGCTTTTGTTGATTATGGCGCAGACCGACACGGTTTTCTTCCTATCAAAGAAGTTGCCCCAGCTTACTATATCAAGGAGCCTGAGGACGGAAATAAACGCCCTCATATCAAAGATGTCTTGCAAGAAGGGCAAGAAATCGTCATACAGATTGATAAAGAAGAGCGCGGTAACAAAGGCGCAGCATTAACTACTTACATAAGTCTTGCCGGTCGTTACCTTGTCTTGATGCCAAATAATCCGGGCGCTGGCGGCGTCTCACGTCGCATTGCCGGAGAAGAGCGCAATGAACTTCGTGAAGTCTTGAGTTCACTGGCTGTTCCAGAAGATATGGGACTTATCGTTAGAACGGCGGGCGTTGGAAAAAGTGGTGAAGAGCTCCAATGGGATTTGGATTATCTGGTCAGTGTATGGTCTGCAATCACGGCTGCCACGCAAGATCGTCCCTCCCCCTTTCTGGTGTACCAGGAAAGCAAACTGATTATTCGCGCCATTAGAGACTATCTCAGTAAAGATATGGGTGAAATTCTAATTGATGATGAAACACTTCATCAAGAAGCGTGTGATTTTATGCAGCAGGTGATGCCGCAAAATCTAAGTAAATTAAAATTTTATACAGATGGTGTTCCCCTTTTTACCCGATATCAAATTGAAAGTCAGATTGAGGGCGTATTTCAGCCAGAGGTCAGACTGCCTTCCGGTGGTGCAATCGTTATTGATCACACCGAAGCACTGATCGCGATCGACATAAACTCCGGACGTGCGACCCAAGGCAGTGATATCGAAGAGACTGCTCTTAAAACTAATATGGAAGCGGCAGTAGAAATTGCTCGCCAATTACGCCTTCGTGACTTGGGCGGTTTAGTGGTTATTGATTTTATCGATATGACCCCTGCTCGCAACCAGCGTGAAGTTGAAAGCTGCATCAAAGAAGCGCTTCGCCCGGATCGTGCACGTATTCAGGTTGGAAGAATCTCCCGCTTTGGCCTTCTCGAAATGTCTCGTCAACGGCTGCGCTCTTCATTGGCTGAATACAGCCAAAGTACTTGCCCTCGCTGCACTGGGCGTGGCCGCGTGCGTAACGTAGAGTCATTGGCACTCTCTATATTACGCATCATAGAAGAAGAGGCTATGAAAGACGGAACGGTAAAAATTATTACTCAGGTTCCTGTTAGTGTTGCCACCTTTTTGCTTAATGAAAAACGCCAGGACATTTTAGCTATTGAAGCCAGGCAAAAAACACATGTTGTTCTGATACCAAATATGGCTATGGAAACACCCCACTATGAAGTGAGCCGAGTGAAGCAAGATGGCTCTTCAGTGAATGCAACCCATGAGCCCAGTTATGAAATAGCCAAACCTGCGGAAAATGAGGTCATTGCAAATGCATTTTCCGAAAAACCAACCATTGAAAAGCCTGCTGTCGGACGGATTAAGCCCAGTGGCCCTGCGCCTGCACAAGGTTCAGGTTCAGGAGTTTTCAAACGTATTTTTTCTGGCTTGTTTGGTGGAAGTGGCAGCAATAAGCAAGAAGAAGTGACCAAGGCAGACGAAACTGAACCCAAAGAGCAAAAAACAACCGCCCGCTCCTCCAATCAACGCAATCGAGGACGCACTGGAAACAGCCAGCGACGTAATAATACAAGTGCGAATAGAAACAAAGGTACGCAACAAAAAAGACCCTCTAATCGCAAAACCCCTGCTGAGCGCAGCAGCCAACAGGCTGAAAAAGTCACTCCAACACAAAAGACTGAGGGAGAACAGAAAGATAGTGCCACGGACATACCTTCAAAAGCAAAGCCAGACACGAATGAAGAGACGCGTACAGGCCATAATCGTAGAGGTCGTCGCGGCGGTCGCCGCCGTCGCACCCCATCAACTGACAAAGCGAGCTCTACAACAAGCAGCGAACAGGAATCATCGCCAGCAACAAGCACCGTAGAAGTTGCTCCAAAAGCAACAGAAAACACTACCAAAGCATCAAAACCAACGACTCAAGAGAAAAAACAAGAGCCAAAGCCAGCACCCAAAGAGAAAGAGAAAGAGAAAAAAGCAGACGTAACACCAAAGCCGGAGAAATTACCAGTAAAAGCAAAACGGGAGGTTAAAAAACCTGCTCCGTCTATTTCCCAGCCAAGAAATGAAACACCCAAACTTAATAAGGCTGAAAAAGAAGTACCTACAACGCCAAAAACTCCATCAGCTTCGGATTGAGGGGTGCAACGTAAATCCTGCAGGCAATAGTACTTGCAGGATTTAGACATCACGGCCATTAAGTTAAGCCAACCACCAATTACTATGGTTTTTGTTAACTATTTTATATTAAGTATAATTTTGCTTAACAAACCTTCTGAAGCAACTTCAACAAGATCCAGAACTCGCTCAAACCCTGATTGTCCGCCATAATAAGGATCAGGCACTTCCCTTTCAGGTAAATCCGGTGCGTAATCTAAAAACAACTCTATTTTATTTTGATATTCAGCTGGGGACGCCTTTTTTAAATTATTCAGGTTTTCTTCGTCCATGGCCAAAATGTAATCGAAGTATTCAAAATCGCGCTCTTCGATTCGCCGAGCGCGATAAATACTGATATCCGCTTCACGCTTTGCGGCTGCCATCTGAGCTCTAGGATCGGGACGCTCTTCAATATGGTATGCATGCGTGCCCGCCGAATCAACCTCAAGAGAATTCGACAGCCCATATTGATTCACCAGTTTTTGAAACATACCTTCAGCCGTTGGCGAACGACATATATTTCCCATACAAACAAAAAGAACTTTAATCATATTCTATCCTGCTATCTCCATATAGATTGATTGTGTTATGCCGATTATAATCTATACTCAACATATATTAAAAATATGGATCATACTTGGATTAATGAAAGTTATCTCAACACATAAACTTCGATCATTGATTGGTACGCACGTCAATTGGCAAAATCAAGAGCATGTTATTATTGAAGTGCTGGAAGACGAAATCGCGTTAGTACTCAGGTCCACATTGCAAGGAGGAACGATTCAACCTGATCAACATGGCGAAGCACATCGGCGCGTTCCAAGTACGACTACACTACCTGTTTATAATAATAGAGAAAAAACCGAATTAAACCCTGAATTTACAGATTTAAAACTAAATCTTGATTAACCAAAAATCTCCCGTAAACGCTCCAGATCAGCTTCAGTATCCACGCCGTGACCTGGATGTTCTCGCGCTTCATCCACATGTATTCGTTTACCTAACCATAAAGCTCTAAGCTGCTCTAAAGACTCCATTTTCTCTAAATCACAAGGC
Organism: uncultured Gammaproteobacteria bacterium; assembly: GCA_964468225.1. Lineage (GTDB taxonomy): Bacteria > Pseudomonadota > Gammaproteobacteria > JAADGQ01 > JAADGQ01 > S141-38. The sequence goes on along the minus strand of CAYXVC010000016.1, from coordinate 7,980 downwards.
GGGCAATTCACATACTCTTCCAAAAAACCTGCTTTATAGGCATATAATCCAATATGCCTAAAATGTTCCGAGTGTTTTGGTAATGTTTCAGTAGATATTGAAAAAGCATCTCTATCCCATGGAATGGGTGCCCGACTGAAATAGAGCGCATACCCTTCATGATCCATTACCACTTTCACGATATGTGGATCAAATAATTCTGATGCACATTTTATTTTTTCACATAAAGTAGCAATGCTTGCCTGATTATAATTATCAAGATTTTCAGCAACCTGACGTATTAAATTTGCGGGCATTAATGGCTCGTCTCCTTGCAGATTGACCACAATATCATCGCTTGAAAATTTGAGGTTTTGAGCCACTTCAGATAAACGATCCGTGCCAGAATGATGCTGATCAGAAGTCATCACAACATGAGCATCAAAGTTTTGAGCTGCCTGGTAAATGCGATCATCATCTGTAGCGATAATCACATCATCAGCGCCTGAAGCAATCGCGCGCTCATAAACATGCTGAATCATGGTTTTTCCCGCAATATCGAGCAGTGGCTTACCTGGTAACCGCTCAGATGCATAACGTGCAGGAATAACAACCCTAAATGCCATTTAAACTTCTTCATCCGCATCAAGTTGACGCGCTTCGGTTTCCAGCATGACTGGAATATCATCCTGAATTGGATACGCAAGCCTACATCCCTTGCACACCAACTCTTTAGCCTCTTTTTTATATGTCAGTGGCCCTTTACACACGGGGCAGACCAAAATATCTAATAATTTTTTATCCATGAGATTTTTTACTTTTCAACGTGTTAATTAACAAATGATTCAATTGAGTCTCAAATTTATCTGTCATTAGAGCATTCACGGGTAAGTACCAATAATTATCTTTTGCAAACTTTTGACACTTCATTGCATCTTTTTCTGTCATCAATATTGGCAAAGATTGGTCTTTAAATTCGAAATCACCCTCTAAAAAACTGTGATGATCAGGAAACGGGTGCTCAATAATAGTCAAACCAAAATCTTTTAAGTATTTAAAAAAGCGTTTCGGATGGCCTATACCTGCAATAGCATGCACTCTCTGACCTTTCAAAAAAGACAGTGGGTGCCGCTTCATATGATTATTATTGTTTACACCACATATTTCAATCCCGTCAAGTTGCATTAAATACTCGGAATTTTTAACAGGCCCACCATTGTTGACAATTAAATCAATGCTTTTCAGGCGACCCTTTGTTTCACGAAGTGGCCCCGCCGGCAGGCAAAAGCCATTACCAAAACGACGCTGCCCATCCACAACAACAATTTCAATATTACGACCCAATGCATAATGCTGTAAACCATCATCACTAATAACAATATCACACGGACTGTTTTCTAAAAGATGCTCCACAGCTAAAGGGCGATTGCGGTTTACAACAACAGGACATTGGCAACGATGCGCAAGTAGCCACGGTTCATCTCCGACAATAGCAGGATCAGAACGGGTCGTAACAGTATAAGGTTCACGACTATCTTTCCCACCATAGCCTCGACTCACAATACCGGGTGAATATCCTTGTTTTTTCAAATATTGCGTGAGCCAGATAACTAACGGTGTTTTCCCTGTGCCGCCGACATTAATATTTCCAACAATAATCACTGGAGCAGGAAAGTACGTAACTTTAAAAACTCCGGTGCGATACAATGTTCGGCGCAGAGTAGATAAAATCCAAAACAATAATGATACTGGTAAAAGCAACCAAACTACTGGAGTTTTACTATACCAAAGGTGGTTCACCGTATTACTTTGTTTGCTGTGTCGCAATTGATATATGCACCAAACCCAATTGACGTGCGACATCCATCGCTGTGACTACAGATTGGTGTGGCGTTTTAGCATCAGCAATAATCGTTAAAGGCGGGTTTTGACGGTCGCCCAATACTTTAGTTAAGGCAGATCTTAATGTTTTAGTTTGTGTATTAATTACAAGCTGTTGATTAATATAATAACGCCCATCCTCACTGATAGTGATTTCAATGGCTTGCTCATGCGTTGGCAATGTTGTTGCACTGGCATCCGGAAGATCAACAGAAATTTCGGTCTCCCGATTAAATGTTGTTGATACCATAAAAAATATTAGCAATAAAAAAACAACATCAATCAAGGGCGTTAAATTAATGTCAAGCGATTTCCGACGAAATTGACGCAAATTCACTATCGACGCTCCTCTAGCTCATTTTGATCAATCTCACGTTCTCCATGAAGAATTTCTACCATTTTTATTGATTCTTGCTCCATGGTGCAGACCAGCTGATCAACACGCCCTTGAAAATAGCGATGAAAAATCAGAGTAGGAATTGCCACAGTCAAGCCGGCAGCGGTTGTAATCAACGCCTCGGAAATACCACCAGCTAATACGGCAGCGTTGCCCGTTCCCTGTTCTGTAATCGCGGTAAAAACCTTGATCATACCAATAACAGTCCCCAACAACCCTAGCAGCGGTGTGATCGCCGCAATGGTGCCCAGTGTATTTAAAAAACGTTCCATTTCAAGAACCACATGCCGGCCAGTATCTTCGATACTCTCTTTCATCACCTCACGGCTATGTTTGAGGTTGGACAAGCCCGCAGCTAAAACCCGACCCAGTGGAGAAGTTGCTCGCATTCCACTGATACGTCGCTCATGCAACTCACCATCTTTTGCGAGCTTTAGAATCTGAGGCACCAACTCTTTAGGGCAAATACGTTTTGTTTGCAGTGCCCAAAAACGTTCACAAATGATGGCAAATGAGATGACAGAACAGAGTATAATGGGCAGCATTAACCAGCCGCCAGACTGAATGAGTTCAAACATATTTTATTTTAGTCCTGAAATTATTGATAAGTATATCCGTGATAGTTTGAGATTAGATAATACTGGATTTTTCAGTACAACAACATATCTATTTAACATGCCAGTAACGTTGCTCTGATTGGCGATAGGTCTCTACACTACTTTTCAACCCCATTATTTCGAATGTAATGGCTCCATGTGAAGCAGAGTCAAACAGTTGAGCACCCAGCTCTTGATAGCGTTCCAATACAGGTTCCTTTGGAAAACCCCATCGATTCCTGTAACCGACGGGGAAAATAACGTATTCAGGATTTACCGCATTGATAAACTGCTGAGTGGAAGAAGTTTTACTACCATGATGTGGTGCGACCAATATGTTTGAAGCTAATTCATCTGCATAATTTCTGACCATATAAGCTTCTGCTCTTTTTTCAATATCACCTGTCACCAAAATACGATTTCCCCATCGGTTTTCAATGCGAAGCACGCAGGAACCGTTGTTACCCGAAAATGGCTGTTTATTATCGGGATGAATGATCTGAAAATAGATATCATCCCATTGCCATCGTTGTCCTGTTCGGCAATGTTCTACATGGTCAGATACAATTTTTTCTGGCGTACTTGTCAAGATACGATGTACTTGAAATTCGTCCAATACGGAGTTTAACCCTCCAATATGGTCATTATCGCCATGGCTCACAATCAGAGCATCAATTCGATCAACCCCCAGATTTTTCATAAAAGGGATAACGACGGCTTTTCCTGTATCAAACCGTTGATTAAAACGAGGGCCAAAATCATACACTAACGTATGATTTTTAGTGCGCACCACCGCAGAAAGCCCCTGCCCTACATCAAGCACTGTAAACCATATTTCACCATTTTCAGGCGAGGCTGGCTTGACCAGAAAAATGGGCATTAACCAAACGATGCCTAACCAACGCGCAGGAACCCCTCCTGGAGTGAGCAGCCATAAAGTACCAATAACCGCAAAGATAATACTCCATAGTGGTGGTTGGTGCTGGTTCCACAATAGCGTATCAATTGATGCAATGTATTCTAAAAATGGCCAGATGATAGAGAGAGACAGATCCGCTAATTCAAGTAATATTGTCCCTGCATACGGCATCACTGGCATCATTATTGTCCCTGACAGTGTTAAAGGAACCGTGACTCCACTCACCCAGGGAACGGCTATAAAATTAGCTAAAGGCGAAAGCAGCGCTACTTTCTGAAATAACAACAACAGCAATGGGCTAAGCCCGACACCGACAACAACATGAATATAACCCCATTTATGCCATAAACCAGGTTTTCCAACACGCCCGTTCATAGCAAATAAAATAATGCCGACCGCCCCAAAAGAGAGCCAGAATCCGGCAGATAAAACAGAGTTTGGGTCAAGTAACAACACAGCCAACAATGATAGCGCCAGCACTTCACTGGCTGCACGTTGGCGCTGTAATATCACACATAACATCACCACTGAAAGCATAATGAATGCCCGTTGAGTGGGCACAGAAAAACCTGCAAGAGCGGCATAAACCAATGCCCCGATAATAGCGGCAACGGCCGCAGCCTTAGGTGCAGGAAAGCGAAGCGATAAATAACCGGAATATCCCCATAAATACCGGACAACAAAAAATATCAGCGCTGATACCATTCCTACATGCAGGCCCGATATGGCCATCAAATGATTTGTACCTGTATTTGTAAGTACTTCCCACTGCTCTTCTGAAATATGTTGACGTTCACCAATGGCAAGCGCCATTACAATACCGGCATACGGGCTATCATTCAGTACAGACGAGATGGAATTTGCGAGATAGTGGCGAAATCGCTGTAAAGGGTAATCACTCGTGTTCAATGTGATGCGCTGGTTTTCCGGGCTTTCCCTGATATAGCCTTTGGCACGTATCTCTTTCTGGAATAGCCAACCCTCATAATCAAAGCCTCCCGGGTTCATAAATCCGTGTGGCCTTTTCAAGCGTACAACGAAACGCCATTGATCTCCGGGGTGAAGTAATGGCGCTGTGTTGTACCAGGTCAGTATGATTTTTCCCGGCAAGGGTTGTGATTGGTTTTGAAAGGTTAAGGCAGTGGCATCAAATTCAAATTGAGTACTGCGTTCACGGATTTTTGGCAATGAAGAAATATATCCTTCAACAACAAGATTCTTTCCTTCCAGTGATTTATCCAGATGACTGGAGAGTGTCATAGTCGAAAAAAATAGTGCCCATAAAAAGCCACATATAAAATATACAATACCCCTGAAAATCGGTGGCAAAATAAATATTATTGGAATAATCACAAATAACAGCCCACACCAAAGGCTGTCAGGTAGCTGTTTGAGCTGCTGAAGTAAAAGAATTCCCAATAAAAGTGCGATCGTCCCTGAGCGCATACAAATACCTATCGTTTTTTGCTATTCTAAAAGGATAGATTTTATATGGGTTGCCGATAAAAGAGAATATGCCGAGGAGAATAATCAAAAAGTATATGCCGAACCCCAAAGCGGTTCGTAAACATAGATTTATAAAACTGTTCGGTTCTCTTTTGCATGACGCAAATCTTTGGCATTTAAACCGCCGATCAGTATCGGGTGCATTTGCAGTGGGTTTGTTTTTAGCCTTTATACCCATTCCCGCTCAAATGCTATTGGCCGCTGCTATTGCTATTATTGTTCGCGTTAATTTACCGATTGCTGTTGGTTTGGTCTGGATCAGCAACCCGCTCACTATCCCTTTTATACTCTATTTGGCTTATAAAATTGGTACATTCATCGTCGGCTCCCCTGCGGAGCCCATCGCGTTAAAGTTTACCTTGGAAAGTTTACAAAACGGGCTTAGTGACGTTTGGTTGCCATTATTGATTGGGTGCACTATTTTAGGTATTGTTTGCGCTGTCACCGGATATTTTTTGGTTCACCTTTTATGGCGTATGAAAGTAGTAGAGGCATGGAATGCACGCCGCGTCAGGAGAAAGTAATCAAAGAGCCTTGATTAAGTATGCTTTTCAGCAGCTGACTTGACAACATGCGCTAAGTTTTCAGCTTGCTGGCATACCTGTTCATGATCACTTCCTTCCACCATCACTCGAATTAACGGCTCAGTACCCGATTCACGGAGCAAAATACGCCCAGTATCTGCAAGCTCGGCTTCCGCTACTTTCATCGCCTCCGAAATTTCAGGATTATTACGAAAATCAAATTTCTTGTTGATTCTGATATTAATGAGCTTTTGCGGATATTTTTTCATGCCAGACTTAAGTGCATGCAGTGATTTTCCTGTTTGCCTGACTTCATTCAAAACCTGCAGCGCAGAAACAAGGCCATCTCCTGTGGTGGTACGATTCAGGCAGATAATATGGCCCGATGATTCCCCACCTAATATGCCACCTTTCTCCTTTAACATCTCCATGACATAACGGTCACCAACATTAGCTCGTTCTAATTTTATACCGAGATTTGCAAGCGCATGCTCCAAACCTAAATTGCTCATCAGAGTTCCGACAACGACGGAGTTATTTCCAAGTGAGCCACTATTTAAATATGAGTTGGCAATAATAAAAAGTATTTCGTCACCATCAATCACTTCGCCTTTCTCGTCCACCATGATCAAGCGATCACCATCACCATCCAGAGCGATACCTAAATCAGCTCGATGGCTTAAAACTGCTTTGCTTAATACATCGGGTTGGGTTGAACCGCAGTTTTCATTGATATTCAATCCATCAGGCTCAACAGCAATTGGAATGACCTCCGCACCCAGCTCCTCAAAAACAGCGGGCGCCACATGATAAGTTGCTCCATTAGCACAGTCCACAACAACTCTTAAACCATGAAGCCCTATTTTTGCTGGAATGGTACTTTTACAAAATTCAATATAACGCCCAGCCGCATCTTCGATACGTTCAGCTTTACCCAGACGTGCTGAATCTACAGTTCTCATGACTTCATCAAGTTGTGCTTCAATAGCCAGTTCAATGCTATCCGGAAGCTTCTTTCCTTCCGCAGAAAAGAATTTAATGCCATTATCAAAGTATGGATTATGAGACGCACTGATGACGATACCTGCTTGCGCACGGAAGGTACGTGTTAAATAAGCGACGGCTGGAGTTGGCATCGGCCCTATCAGCAAAACATCAACACCGGCTGCAGACAGTCCTGCTTCCAGAGCCGATTCAAACATATAACCTGATGTACGAGTATCTTTCCCGATAATAACTTTACTTGACTCGCCTTTAGCCAAAACACATCCGAGAGCCCAGCCCAGTTTTAGCATAAATTCCGCAGTTATGGGTTCCTCTCCCACTTTTCCACGAATGCCATCAGTACCAAAATAGCGTTTTTTCATTTTTTTCTCCTGCACACAATCATATCTGTTTAACGGCACTGCACACATTAATTGCATCAAATGTCTCTTTCACATCATGAGTTCTTATGATTGATGCACCTTGCCATACAGCAAGAACAGCTAATGCAATACTACCATGAAGCCTTTGTTCTACTGGTGCATCAAGCAACACTCCAAGCATTGATTTACGCGACACACCGACAAGCAATGGCACAGAAAAGTCTGAAAAATCAGACAAATGTTTAAGTAATTTCAGGTTATGTTCTAATGTTTTCCCAAAACCAAAACCCGGATCAATAATTAAATTTTCACGCAAAATACCTGCATTGATACAAGCAGCTATACGTTGTCGAAAAAAGTGTTTAACTTCATCAACCACATTATGGTAATTTGGTTTTTTTTGCATCGTATCAGGCATGCCCTGCATATGCATTAAACAGACGGGAACCTGCAACTGCGTCGCCACTTCTAAAGCGCCATCAGCCTGCAGAGCTCTGACGTCATTGATCATATCTGCACCTGCAATGACAGCTTCTTTCATCACTTCAGGTTTACTTGTATCAATCGAAACAGATATCAAAGACTCTTTACGAATGGCTTTGATCACAGGAATGACCCGCCTGAGCTCTTCATCAACAGAAACAGGAGTTGCATCAGGGCGAGTAGACTCCCCGCCAACATCAATAATCGCCGCTCCATCAGCCTCCATCACTAAAGCACGCTCCAACGCCTGGTCAAGTGAATTAAACTGACCACCATCAGAAAATGAATCGGGTGTCACATTAAGTACACCCATAATTTTCGGTGATTT